>JAUNXW010000115.1 GCA_030539595.1 Methanocorpusculum sp.
TCAGATATCTCCGCCAACCGGATATGTGCCGATAGGCGACGGGGGAACAGCGATTGTGGTTATCGGCACAGGAGGCACAACAGGAAATCCGGTAATCACTCCGATTTCACCTAATTCAGATATTATCAAGAACGCCGCTGAATTTCTTAAGACGGACGATGCAGATGTACGCGGAGCATTTGATTTGAGCGGGCTGTCGATATCCGAAGGCGGAACGGCACGCATAAACATCGAGACTATTCTGAATAACGGCGAGAAGGCAGAATATCTCAAACTTATTCACGGTCTATCTGGCGGAACGTTTGAAGAACTGCCGATTACAATCACAAATCAGAACGGCAATCAGATTACGGGATACGCAACAACAACATCAGCCTCTCCGTTTATCCTCGTCTATGAAGAAGGCGGCGCAGTAAATACGACTGAGCCGACCAAAACACAGACGGCAGCACCGACATCGACGAAAACAGAAAAGCCCGCGGTCACCGTAACAGAAACAGCGGCGGTTAATACAACAGCCGAACCAACAGCAAAAGCGGAAAGTCCGATTGGGTTGGTCTGGTTAGCTGCAGGGCTTCTTGGCGCAGTAATTGTGCTGAGAAGGAAATAAACTTTTTTTTGTGGATAAAATATTGTGCTTCGTTAATTTTTTAGACTGAGTTTTTGCTCTTTTCGTGATTGATAAGAAAAAGAAACCGCGAACGCAAACTTTCAGTTTGCTATGCTGAGTTCAATAAATTGAACCGCGAATCACGCGAATCTCGTCGCTTCGCTCCTCCGCGAACGCAATCGCTTTTCGCTGCTCTCGACTTCGTCTCGTCGCTCTCGCGACCGCAGCGGCGATTGCTGAGACGGCGCTGTTAGCGCCGCTCTGAAAAATATTATTATCTATGACGTCTATTTTAAAATCAATGAAGAAATCTAAAAATGAATTAGAAGACTTATTTTTTAGAGATGAGGTCTATGAGATTGTTGAATCTGCAATTACGGTTTACAACAATTTGGGATTCGGATTTCTGGAAGCCGTGTATCAG
The DNA here is from genome assembly GCA_030539595.1 of Methanocorpusculum sp. Taxonomy (GTDB): domain Archaea; phylum Halobacteriota; class Methanomicrobia; order Methanomicrobiales; family Methanocorpusculaceae; genus Methanocorpusculum. Next base: position 1,035 of record JAUNXW010000115.1, read on the forward strand.
GAGGCTCTTGAAAAAGAATTCAGAAAGCGAGGAATTAATTTTGAATCTCAAAAAACACTGAAAATATACTATCAGGGGGAAGAGCTTTCTAAAAAATATATTGCCGATTTAGTTTATGACGACAAAATAATTATTGAACTGAAAGCAGAAACCGGGCTTACCAAAGTTGATTACGCACAATTGATAAATTATCTCAAGGCTACAGGAAAAGAGTTGGGTGTCCTGATTAATTTTGGAAACAAAAAACGTCTTGAGTGGGAAAGATATATTTTTACAAATTCAACATATCTGAAAAAAGGAAATGTCCCAAACGAATAATTCAGAGCGGCGCTAAAAGCGCCGTCTCAGCAATCGCCGCTGCGGTCGCGAGAGCGACGAGACGAAGTCGAGAGCAGCGAAATGCGATTGCCTTCGTGGAGCCCGAAGGGCGAGATTCGCGTGATTCGCGGTTTACTTTATTAAACATCACAAGTCTTCGACTTGCTCGACTGAGAGACCTAAAGGTCTACGTCTTAGCCAAATCAATTATTTATTTACGTTCACGGTTCAATTTATTGAACTCAGCAGTCACAGTTTCCCATACAGCTGTTCCTTAACTCTCTTAACAAGCGAAGCTTCGCGCTTCTTCAACGCCGCGATATCACTCTCCTCACCCTTAAACTGCGAAAACAAAAACAGCAGAAAAGAAGAAGTCATATCCATGACCTCTGCCTTAAACCGAACCTCAACTGAAATCTCACCCGCAAATCCCTTAATCGAAAAAAAGTCCCGCTTCTCGAATTTATAAAAACCGCTGCCGAGATTTTCCATCTCTTCCACTCTGCCGAAATATTTCAGATACTCAAAAAAACCTTTGCTAACCGGCTCATCGAGAACATACTCCTTCATATAAGAGCCGTCTGCACAAAATTTATGCTGAACAGACCTTAGTATGCGCATTTTCAGCAACCTCGCATACCGCGTTCGCGGTTGTCTCGCATTCACCGTCCGTTGTAAAGCACGACAGACTGAGCCTCACACTTCCAACACCGCCGTCAATTTTTTTATGAACGAGAGGAGCGCAGTGAAGTCCCGTGCGTGAAACTATATTGTAGACCTTTGAGAGAATAAATCCGACGTCATCATTATCAACTCCGCTGATGTTGAACGAAATCACAGGAACATCAGGATACTTGTTGTGAACCGTGATATTATCCTGCTTCGCAAACTCGCGGATAATGAAATTTGTCTGTGAAACGGTCTGGGCTTCAAGTTTTTTCAGACCCTCTCGTTCAATAAATTTAATCCCCGCAGAAAGCGCGGCAAGTCCCGGATAGTTATGTGTTCCGGCTTCAAACCTTTCCGGCATCTCACGCGGCTGAGAAAGCGACACTGAATTAGTTCCCGTTCCGCCGAATCTTGTCGGCTCAATTTTATCAGCGTCCCTAAGATAAAATCCTCCGGTACCTGAAATTCCCAAAAGTCCTTTGTGCCCCGTAAAAACAAAAGCGTCCACAGGTAAACTTTTCAGATTAATATTTACGTGCCCCGCAGTCTGCGCACCGTCTGCTATAAAGAAAATTCCGTGCTCGTGAAGCAGATCGCCAATCTCTTTCAGATTCTGAACAGAGCCTAAGACATTGCTTGCGTGCGTCATCACCATAAGCTTCGTATCCTTTTGAACTGCCGCCTCAACCGCGTCAACGCTGACACGGCAGTTATCTTTTTCAAACGGAACAACACCGAGACCGATTTTATTTTCCCGTTCAAATTCATGAAGCGGTCTGAGAACTGAATTATGGTCAAGTTCGGTTGTGAGAACATGCGGGACGCATCCTTTCCGGGCGTTGATAAAACCGGAAATCAGAATATTCAGCGAGTCTGTAGCATTACTTGTAAAAATAATATTTTCAGAATCTTCCGCGCCCAAAAAACGCGAAACATCCTCGCGTGCCTCCGCGACATAGTCGGCGCTTTTAATGCCGCTCCCTCTTCCCGCCTCAAAAACAGGATTTCTGACACAGTCGGCGACTGCCTCAAGAACTTCCGGCGGTTTAGGCCATGACGTTGCCGCGTTGTTCATATAAATGAGCGGCTTTGTCATAGTTTTACTCCAGAAGCAGGAGCATAATTGTGCTCATCGGAGAATCAAGAACAGTCCCGCCCTCAACTTTTGTGCAGGACAAAACGTCGAGTTTCCAGCCGGCATTTTCACATGTCGCATAAACATCAATTCCGGCGGCTTCCATACTCGGTCTCATCTTGTTTCTCACACGGCAGTCAGAGGCGACCGCGCCATTTTCTTTTGCCGCACAGGATTTGCACCATCCGCATTGATGACCCGTGTATGCGAGGACTTTATAAAATCCGTCCTTGAACGCTGTTTTCTCAACATCATACATAACCGTCTGAACAAAACGCGTCATCTCTCGCGAAACAAGCCGTGCAGGTGTTGTCTCACCGCAGTCTCCGTCGAAGCGGACTAACAGCGCAGTTGTAAATTCATCAAGCACCTTCTGGGTTTCAGCAGGTGTAGGTGAATACGGCGGACAGCCGAAGCGTCTGCCGTAGCCCGCACAGCCGAAAAGACATTTCATTCTGACCCACTCGGCAGTTACAATATTTGATGCCGGAATCTCTACAGCGTCTCCGCCTTTTTCGCGGATGTAATTCGTCAGCTTTTCGATTTCTTCATTTTTGTTCTGCGTCATTTTTTCTCCTGCGGACTGCTTCATCTATAATTTTTGTCGACGAGGTAAACTCTGAACCTGTATATGCACCGATTCGAACAACCTCTGCGCGAATACCGCGTGACCTCATCTCATTAACCAGTTTATCTTCCGAGAAATACTGGTTAAATCCAAGCGTGATAATATCCGGGTCAATCTCCGCGATAGGTTTGTACATATCGTTTTGGTCGCCTAAAATTGCGTGGTCTACACATTTTAGGCTCTGAATCATCTTGAGCCTCTGCTCCTCGGAAACTATTGGTTTTGGTTTGTGGCGGACGTTTTTCTCGCGCGAAACAATTACCCAGAGTTCATCGCCGAGTTTTTTTGATTCGGATAGGAAATATACATGTCCAGGGTGGAGAATGTCAAAAGTTCCGGTGGCTACAATTTTTTTCATTCAACTACCTCAAGTTTTTTTATTCCGCCTTCTCTGTCAAAAGCTTTCCATGAATATTCATCGAACGGCTCGCCGACAATTATGTGAACCTGACCGGTCTCGGCAAAAGTTGAGAGGTCAGCATCTGAGGGGCAGATACAGCCGTTAGGATGACTGTGTGCTGTCCCCGCAAGGCTCATTCCAAGAGGTATCATATCCATAAAAATATTCGCGCTGTCGTTTGAGACGCGTGTCCCCGCTATAGGATATACGGTGTTGATAACGCCTTTTTCTGCGCCGAGCATTACGATAAATTCGTTCGGGGAACTGGATTTACCCATCTCAAGAAGCAGGTTCAGGGTTTCGCGGTCAATGGCACGGACTTGCATTTGTAAAATATTGAACTTGTACAGAGTTAAAGCACACGAATCAGTAACTAATATTTGTTCAGAACATAGATAGATTAACATTTATGACCGCGTTAAATTTCAACGGCGAGGAGATTCCTCTTGAGATTGTTTTCTCAGACCGAAGGCGTTCGTGGTCAATTTCGGTAAATCCGGAAGGCAAAGTTACGATAAGAGTTCCTTCTGCAAAAACCGAAAAGGATGCTGTAAAGATTGCCGAAGAAAAAGCCGACTGGATTATAAAGCAGAGGAATAAGTTTCTTGAAAGGGGAATTGCCGAGCAGCACTACAATACGGGAGACACAATTACACTCTTCGGCGAGACTTTGAAAATTGTCAGAAGCGAGGGAACAGCTTCGGCAAAAATTTCCGACGGGGTTTTGAATATTTCCGTTCCAAAAGAATTCAGCGGGGCTGAGGCTGAAAGCGTTGCACGCGATACGGTGATATTTTTGTACAGACGTCTGGGCTTGAAAGTTCTTGACGATTTTGTATGTAAGTATTCAGAAATTGAAAATGTCGCAAAACCTGCCGTGCGCATAAGGATTCAGGAAAGAAAATGGGGCTGCTGCACTCCAAGAAACGGAATAATAATCAACGCAAGAGTTCTGCTCGCACCGAAAATTGTTGCCGAGTATCTGGTGGTTCATGAAGTTGTTCACATCAGGTTCAGACATCATCAGATAAGTTTCTGGGACGAGGTAGCAAGAGTTATGCCGAATTATATGGAGGCCGAGAGGCTGCTGAAAGAAGATGGGTGGAAGTGGGTGTTTTGATTAAGTTTGAGTATGTCCAATAGTTGAATCTGATATTTTAATTAATTATGAGTTACGAGGTTGATATCATCAGTCAATAGATTAATTCTATTTCGGTGTCTCACGATATAATTTCAAAGACTGCTCATACAATTATTCTACTGACTGATGATAATCAACCGCGTAACTCCAATTTCAACTAAGTTGGGGCTTCGCTCCGTTTATCACTCCGCTCAGCGTTGATAGGAATTTA
>JAUNXW010000116.1 GCA_030539595.1 Methanocorpusculum sp.
TTTTCTTTGCCTGCATAATTCTGCGTCCGGCAAGCGGGTGGGCTTCAAAGTTGTTTGAACCGATGATGAAAACAAGGTCGGCGATTGCTAAATCGTTGAAGGAGTTTGTTGATGCTCCGGAACCGAAGACTTTGGCAAGACCCGCAACGGTCGGTGCATGACAGAGACGTGCACAGTGATCGATGTTGGGTGTCTTTAAAACAATACGTGCAAACTTCTGCATTGCGTAGTTATCTTCGTTGCAGCAGCGTGCTGATGAAATTACCGCAAACTCTTCGGGCTTGTATTTTGCGAAGTTCTCAGCGATTACTGCTAAGGCTTCGTCCCAAGTTGCGGGTTTCTGCTCTCCGGTTTTTTTGTCTTTGACAAGCGGGGTTGTCAGGCGGTCCGGCGAGTTGATGAACTCAAATCCGAAAATTCCTTTCGGACAAAGTTTACCCTGATTGACAGGGGCACGCTGGCACGGCTGTGAGTCGATGATCTTTCCGTCTTTTACGACTAAGTTGAAAGAGCATCCTGCACCACAGTATGGACAGGTTGTTGTTACGTACTTAATTTCCATGGATTAAACCTCGGATAGTAAGAAGTCGGTTTGGACAATATATAAGATTGTCTTCTGGAATTTGATTTTTGTATATTATCGGTGGGCTGACAACTTTCGTAAAAAATTTAGGTTAAATAAATTTATCTTACAAAATTGATTTTGAAAATGAATTCTTATGATGAACGCGCATTTTAGTTAGTTTGTTTTGAAGAGAGGTCGTCGAGTATTTTCACAACTTCGCGGATGTCTTTTACTGTGTAGTCTGCCTGTTTGTATAATATGTCGGGGCGGATTCCGCTTTGCTGAATGCTTAATACCGCTACGTCTGCGGATTTCATTGCGGATAAATCGTTGATTCCGTCGCCGACCATTACTACGACGTCGTATTCGCTTTTGAGGTTTGTAACGACCTGGGCTTTTATTACAGGGGTTGATACTCCGTGGACGCGGTTTCTGGGGATTCCTATTTTGTCTGCGACGAGTTCGAGTTTGGCTGTTCTGTCGCCTGAGGCTATGTATGCGGCTATTCCTTTTTTGTGGAGTTCGGATATCATTTCGCGAACTCCGGGGAACGGGTGACCTGCGGCGGCTATTGCAAATTCGATGTCTCTTTTTCTGAGGTTTACGATAAGTCCGACGTTCATGGCAAAAAGTTCTGCTTCTTTTGTTACTGTTTCACGGCAGGATTTTATTACGGTCTGCATGTCGGAGACGAGACATTTTTCGTCGGTGTAGAGTATTTTTCCGACTATGTCGGCGTCGAGTATTTTTCTTCCGCAGGATATTCCGAAGCTGATTTCGTTTTCTGTTAGGTATGCGGAAAGTAGTTTTGATGATTCAGCCTGCATGAGTTCTGTTGAGCCGATGTTGAGCAAAACGAGGATGCGGTCGTAGTCGTCAAAGGTTAGGGTGGTTGTTTCAACGGAATCATCAAGCAGTGTTCGTTTGTTGATGTCGATTACTGAGCGGACTGTTTTCAGGAGTGTGCCTGCACTGTCGAATACAACTGCTATTGACATAGGTTACTCTTTGTTTTTTTGATACGTTAAGTTTGTGCTGTGATTTTTTCAACTATGGTCAATAAATTCAAAACGAGCAAAAAAAATTATTTTCTTCTCAGAGCAATTAGAGCACCGAGAACTCCTAAGCCAATGCCGGCTATCCCAATCGGACTTGTCTTTGCTGTTGCCGCAGGCTCAGCCGTTTTCGTCATTGTCGGCTCTACATAAGTAGGCACAGCTGTCTGAGTATTTTCCGGCGCTTTAGTCTGCTCTGCCGTTGCCGCCGGTGTCGGTGTCTTCGTCTTTACGGGTGTTGCCGTTGCGGTTAAAGGCTGCCAGTCGTCATCGTCATACGGTTCAGGTTCGGGCGGCAGAATATGCGGTGTGCTGACATCTGCAGCCGCTACGAATGTGAAGAAGGAAAAGCCCGGAGTTTTCACATCATAAGCGTATTCCTCATTCGTATTCGCGGACTGATTATAAACAGAATATACCGGTGTCTGCGTCCATTCTCCGCCGAACTGAGTATTGCGGTAAACTGAGATATTTTCAGGATGACTGTTTGTCAATGTATTAACAGCAGTCTTGTTCAGCCGTATTGTAAACATCGCCATGTGAGATAAGTTATGCGGGTCGGCTAAATTTTGAAGCGAGATGTTGACTATGGCAACAATTCCGTTGTTTGCCGACAGATTGCCGTAGCTGCTTTGCGGAGGATTTGCAGTACTGTCCTGAAGAATAATTACCGGCGCTGCTGAGCCTGTATCTTGTGAATCGACAATGATTAACACGACTGCCGTCGCGTTACCACCGGACGCAATAGATTGTAATGTGTCGTTGATTACAGGATTTGCAGGTTCTGGTCGTTTTGCCGCGACTGTTATCATGAAAGCAGTTTCCGATGATTTTCCGGCGGCATTATAACCGGTAGCTTTGAGTGTGTAACTACCTTCTTTGTGGAAAATGTGTTTTCCGACGGCAGATGAACCTGAATAAATCGATATCGGTTCACCGTCCCCGTAATCTACGTAAATTGCTCCCGCATTTGCTGAACTTATATTATAGATGCCTGCAGTTCCTTCCGTGAGGTAGTTTGTTCCGCTGACGATTGGAGATTTTGGGACATTTGTCCAGTTGGCGTAAAGCGTTGTGTCTTCTGTGATTTTGATTGAGTCTGTGTCATTGTAGATTTTTGCTCCGCCGGATGTTGTGCTCCAGCCGTTAAATTCATAGCCGGATTTTGTGAATGTGTTTGGTTTGAGGTTGACGGATACGTTTCCTGTGACGCTCTGGTTTGTCATTGTCCCGCCGTCTCCGCCGTTTGAGTTGAAGCTTATGTTGAACGGTTTTAAGTAGACTGCGTTAAAGCCGGCCGCTGATTTTTCACTCTGCCATTTGAGTATAGGGAGTTTGTAGTTGGGATTTTCAGACATCTTCCAGTTGGTGTTGAAGTCTGTGATAAATCCCTGATAGGTGGATTCGTTGTCCCAGATGTATCCCGATTCGGCGTGCCATCCGTTGTTGTAGTTTTCGCTTGCGGCTGCGCCGTTGATTAGCATTCCTTCCCATCCGAAGCAGGTGGTAATGGTGACGTTAGTGGTGTTGCATCCAACTACACGCCCGACATTAGAATTACCTGTGACCGACGGGTTGAGGGCTGCGGAGTTGGTTAGTATGACAGCTCCCGGTTTTGCATTTGCTTCGCCGATAAGTCCGCCGACCATACTGCCTGCAGCGGTGACGATGCCGAGTGAGTAGCAGTTTTGTACGGTGATTGGTTTGTCTGCGACATTATACGCGTATCCTATTAGTCCGCCTACACTGGTGTCATCTGAGGATACACTGCCTGCTGCATAGCAGTTTTGTATTGATACGTGTTTGTTTATCTGTCCGATAAGTCCGCCGACAGAGTAGCTTTTGCCGCTTACGTCGCCTGACGCATAGCAGCCCTGTATGGTCAGACCTTCTGCGACGATTGAGTTGTCGTCGGCTATGCCTATGAGACCGCCGACAGAGTAGCTTTTGCCGCTGACATCACCTGATGCGAAGCAGTTTCTAAGGTTGAGTATTCCGCTTCCGTCGTTAGAAAGTGACCCTATGAGACCTCCTACGTTTATGCCTGTGCCGCTGCTTGCGACGTTGACGTCTGCGCTGCAGTTTTGTATGTTGAGGCTGTCAAAGTTTGATGCATATCCTATGAGACCGCCGACGATGAGGTTACCACTGACCGTGCCGCCTGTGACTGTACAGTTTTCAACTGTTCCAAAGCCTTCTTTGGCGTTGAAGTATCCAACAAGTCCTCCGGTGTTTTGAGCGTTTCCTGTTACGTTGATTTCTTCTATGCTCAGCCGGATGTTTTTGATATTGGCGTTTATTGAGCAGCCGAAGAATCCCTGATAGTCTTTGGTGTTGATGATTTTTAGTCCGCTGATTGTATGTGAAGCGCCGTCGAAATTGCCGCTGAATGGTTTTTGTTCCGTCGCATTGCTGCTGTTCCATGTGCCAATGGGTGTCCACTCAACGCTGAGGGTGATGTCGTTTGCTACGGTGTAGTTAAGTGTTGAGTAGAGTGCTCCGCCGTTTGTTTCGTCAGGTGTTCCTTCGTTTGTGAGCTTTGAGAGGTTCTTTAGGTCGGATTCGGTTTTTATCTGATAGGGTTTGTCGGCTGTTCCGTTTCCGACGGAGAAGTAGTGTATAGGCTCTGCGGGTTTGAGGTAGGAGACCTGCGCACGCAGTGAGTTATCTTTGCCGAGTGATGTCAGATACGGCAATGGGTAGCTTGTGCTGTCGTCAGGGCTTGTGATGTTCCATAGCTTGTCGCCTGCGCTGCTTATGTTATCCGAGCCGAAGACAGTCTGTCAGAAGGTGAGGTTTGCCCAGACGTCAGCGCTTGAGGCACTTGTGCCGTTTTTATCGTCTGTTGTTGTTTTTGCGCCGTTGACTAACATGCCGTCCCATGCATAAGAGTTTATGATTTGATAATTACTGTTATCAAACCCAATCAGACGACTTACATTAGATGTTCCATTGACTGAAGGATTCAGAGCGGCAGAATTTGCAATTGCAGTTTCGAAGCCGTGTAACCCAACAAGCCCGCCGACACATTTGGTACCGTTTACGAATCCTGTCGCGTAACAGTTTGTGATTATTCCGCCGTTGGGATTATTCCCTACAAGCCCGCCGACATTGTTACTGCCGCTTACAGTTCCGACTGCATAGCAGTTTGTAATTGTTCCGCTATTACTTCCCACAAGACCTCCGACAGGAGGTCCTCTGCCATCTACATTTACAGATGCACTGCAGTTTTCTATTGTGCCGTAGTTCTGTCCGATAAGCCCGCCGGCATATGCATTATCACCGATGCTTTTAAGAGACCCCGATACACAGCAGTTATCGATATTGCCGTTATTAATGCCTGCAAGCCCGCCGACACCACCGTATGCACTGATATTTATATCATAGAGCACTACATTTGTAATTACTGCACTGCTGTTTATATAACCGAACAACCCCTGATATTTTGCATCCGGTGAGTTTATATAAAGATTTGAGATTGTATGATTGCCGCCGTCAAATGTGCCGTTGACTGGTGTTTGTTGTGCCAAGCTGCTGTGGGTCCATGTGCCAATGGGTGTCCAGTTTCCTGCAGCTGCACTGCAGACTGATGAGAGGTCAATATTTTCTGTCAGATTGTAATAAGATTCGCTGTAGTTTCCGCCGTTGTATGTTATAGAGTTGTTCACAACGTATGAGAGATTTTGTAATTCCTGAACCGAGCTGATTCTGAATGGATTTGCTGGTGTGCCGTCTCCTTCCGCGAAGTATTTTACATCCCATTTGGCGTAGAGTGTTATATCGGAATCAAGTCTGATTGAAGCGCCTTCCGCATAGTCTGTTCCGCCTCCGTCAGCCTGTGTGTTCCAGCCGGCGAATGTGTAACCGGCTTTTGT
>JAUNXW010000117.1:0-3059 GCA_030539595.1 Methanocorpusculum sp.
AAAAATCACAAAAAAATTTAATCCGCTTTAATCAAATTCGCTGCGGGAACACGCTTGTGTCTGCTTTTTTCAACCATGGCAAGCACCTTCTTTTCAATCTCTGTTTTTGCCTCCCAATCGTTTTCCTCAAGAGAAATCAAAGCCTTATCCAAATCATCATAAGAAACGCCGATATCTTCTTCATCCGTCTGACCTTCAAAAAATCCCGCGCTCGGCACTTTATCAATAATCTCTTCGGAAATCTCAAGCTCTTTCGCGAGTGCATAGACATCTCTTTTCAGAAGATGAACAATAGGCTGAATATCTGCTGCTGAATCTCCCCACTTCGTAGAATAACCTATCATGTATTCTGTTTTGTTTGAAGTCCCGCAGACAAGATAATGTTTTGCACCCGCAATATTATAAAGCATCGCCATTCTCAGACGCGCGGCTGTATTTCCCGTTAAAATCCTCTCATCGCTGAAATTCTCAACCAATTTAAACTCATCCAGAACTTTGCCGAGGGGGGAAGAAATCATCTTCACACCGTACTGCTTACAGACAAGTTCAGCGTCTGCTGTATCCTTTGGATTGTTCGTTGAAACGGGCATATTCACGGCAATAACATTTTCAGCTCCGACAGATTTTGCGCAAAGAGCCAGAACAACCGCGGAATCAATTCCTCCGGAAACTCCAACAACAAGCCCGAAAGCTCCTGCGCTCCAGACAGCATTTCTGATTAAATCCTTAATTCTTACAACTTCGCAGCCTAAACAGTAAACAGTCATTTAATTCTCCTCTCAAGTTCGTCAGATACATTTTTCAAAGCATACAGCGTTGAAGGTCTCTCTTTTTGAAAATCTGCGAGAAACTCGGTTACAGAATCATGAATTTCTGTGCAGTCTTTTTTCCACCCGTGATATTTCGCATACCACAAAACCTCATCTTTTGGAATAACAGACAAAGGTGAAACCGTTTTTTTCAGAGGTCTGCTGATTTCATCGACAGTTCCGTCGCAGACTTTTTTGAAAAGTCTGACAGAAACATCGTCAAGTGTATCTGAATCAAAAATAATTTCCGCTTCATCTTCCGATTTTACAAAAAGAATATCTGTTCTGTTCAAAAACAATTCAGATAGAAAAATTCTCAGAGCAAAGGTCTGAAAATTATCATCACCCTTGACAAATATTTTTTCCCCTGAGGCAAGTCCGCCCGATTTTCTGATTTCTTTTTTGGCTTTCAGGGTAATATCTGAGATTTCATGATTTGCGCAGAAGTGCATTCCGGAATAATTCTGGGAGACAATGGCTGTGTTCATACACTTGCTGCATTTCATAAATTATTTTTCCGCGTTTTTTGAATGCGCTTTTTCCATAAGTTTTTCGGCAAGCTCGGCAAAAATTCCCGCACGCTCAAGGTTTCTGATTAATTCTTCGGGAAGCGAACTCATTCCAAATCTCGCACCGCAGACAGCTCCGCAGAGCATGGCAACAGTATCGCAGTTTCCGCCGCAGGAAGAAGCCGCAGATAGAAGTTCGCAGGGGACAAAGTATCTTTTCGTCAGATACATTGCAAGCGGTAACGTGTGATAAACCGAGGATGTGCTTCCTATGATGTTTACCGCGACGTCTAATGGAACTCCCTGAGATTCGATTCTCATGGCGTTTTCTATGCGTCTTCCGAGTTCTGCGTCCATGTTTTCCATTGCGGTCATTAAACTGCTGTATGCTTTTTCAATGTCGCGGGTTTCTATTATTGTATTGAGGTAAAGTGCAAATCCTATTACAGCCGCGTGAGCCGCTGCGTGCGTGTGAGTTACGCAGCAGGCTTCGAGGAGGTCTTTTGCCATGGCTTTTCGGTCGCTGTAACAAAGAGCAAAAGGAACTGCAAGAGCCATGCATCCTGCGGAGTCAGACATAACTCCCGATTCTGTGAATTTTTTGGATGCGTCCATTTTTTTGCAGGCAGCGTATGTTGCTCCGTCTGGGTATCTGAATTTGTTGAGTGTGAATGTTTTGTGGAGTTCTTTTGCGTAGTTTTCTTTATTGAATGTGCCTTCGGCAAGAAGTCTTGAGGCAATTAGTATTATCTGGGAATCGTCTGTGTATTGTCCCGGGGAGAGTTCGAAATTCGGATGACCTCTGTATGCTTTTTTAAACGTAAGTTCGCCTGTGAATCTTGCTGTTGAGGTTTCGTTGGGCATACCCAAAGCGTCGCCCAAAACAGCTCCGATAAGACATCCTCTGTAAGTGTCAAGCATTGATTACTATTATTGGTTTTATCTCAATTAAGGGTTGCTATAGAAATTGCGGTTTGGGGTGAGCTTGTCCAACGGATTCACATAACTATTGGACAACCTCAAACCTGAAAAAAGTATTCGGTCGACAGGTTTATTTCTTCATAGATACACATAAAATAATAGCGCTTTTATCTGTTTGTAAAAAAGCAGAATTCTTAAATTTATACAGCGTATTCGAATCTTGAGGTGTTTCTATGTCACAGGAATATAACGATGTTAAATCGGGAACAACAACAGTAGGAATCATATTTGACGAGGGTGTAATCCTCGCAACAGAACGGCGTGCGACAATGGGCAACCTTATCGCAAGCAAAAAAGCAAAAAAGGTTCACTCAATCACAGACCGCATTGGAATGACAATCGCAGGGGGTGTCGGAGATGCCCAGCAGCTCATCAGAATGATAAACGTTGAGTGCAACCTCTATCAGATAAGAAGAGGACAGGAAATCAGTGTAGCGGCAGCATCCACTATTCTTTCCAACTATCTCAACCAGAACCGCTTCACACCTTACTATGTGCAGCTCATAGTTGGAGGAATCGACAAACTCGGCTCATCGATTTATTCCGTGGATGCTGCCGGAGGAGCAACCCTTGAAGAAAACTTCGTCTCAACGGGTTCAGGCTCATTCACCGCATACGGTGTCCTTGAAGACAGATACAAACCCGGCATGACCGAAGACGAAGCCGTTTTACTTGCCGTAAGAGCTCTTCGCGCGGCAATGCAAAGAGACTCAGCCTCAGGCGAAGGCTACAACATCGTCGTTATAACCAAAGACAAATT
>JAUNXW010000117.1:3069-5448 GCA_030539595.1 Methanocorpusculum sp.
GGATAAAATAGCCGGCTTGTTGAAGCTGGCAAACTGATTACTTTTTTGGAAGTTTATTATGCAGGTTGAAGACAGACTAAAAGAATTAAAACAAACAATAAATACAAAAGTTCCAAGAGGCGTTGAGGTTACCGATGTAGAGTTTGAAGGACCGGAAATGGTTATCTACACGGATAACCCTGAAAAATTCGCTCAGGAACAGGATTTAATCAAAAATCTTGCGCGCGAACTGCGCAAAAGAATTGTAGTGCGCCCCAATATTTTAGGCGACACCGAAATAGCATACGATATGATTAAAAAAGTTGTTCCAGATACTGCTGGAATAACCGACATATTTTTCGATACAGACACGGGAGAAGTTTTAATCGAGGCTGAAAAGCCGGGGCTTGTAATAGGCAAAAACGGTCAAACTCTTCGCGACATCACGATGAAAACCGGCTGGACACCGAAATCTGTACGCACACCTCCAATTCCATCCGTAACAATTAAACAGGTCAGACAGTATCTTCGTGAAACAAGAGACGAGAGAAAAGAATTTTTGAGAAGATGCGGCCGCAGAATTCACAGAGATTCGATTTATTCAGGCAGGGACAGAGACCAGTGGCTCAGAATCACAACTCTTGGATGCTGCCGTCAGGTTGGAAGAGCTGCTTTCCTTTTAACAACTCCGGAAAGCAAAGTTTTAATCGACTGCGGTGAAGCTCCGGGAGCAACAGGTTCTGCATCTTCTCCTTATCTTCACGTGCCCGAGATTTATCCGTTCACAACTCTTGACGCGGTTGTTTTAACCCACGCACACTTAGACCACTCAGCTTATGTTCCGCTTCTTTACAAATACGGTTACGACGGACCTGTTTACACAACACCCGCGACAAGAGATTTATCTGCAATGCTTCAGCTCGACTACCTTGATGTTAACAACAAAGAGGATAGAGCCCCGCCGTATTCTTCAAATGAAGTTAGGGAATTTATTAAACATACGATAGCTTTGGGCTACGGTGATGTAACCGATATTGCTCCCGATTTAAAGCTCACTCTTCACAACGCGGGACATATTTTAGGTTCTGCGATTGCACACTTCAATGTGGGTAACGGTCTTTACAATGTTGCCTTTACCGGAGATATTTACTACAGCAAGAGCAGACTTTTCAATCCTGCCGTTTCGCAGTTCCCAAGACTTGAGGCGCTTGTTATGGAGTCAACCTATGGAGGCTCAGAAGATTTCGCACCGTCCAGAACAGAAGCTGAAGAGATTCTTTGTCAGGTTATTACGGAGACTTTGAGCAGGGGTGGAAAAGTTTTAATCCCCGCGTTCGCTGTGGGAAGGTCTCAGGAGTTAATGCTCGCGCTTGAAGAGGGTATGAGAAACAAGCAGATTCCCGCGTGTAAGATTTATCTTGACGGTATGATTAAAGAAGCAACGGCTATGCACACAGCGTATCCTGAGTATCTGAATAATGACCTTCGCAATCAGATTTTCAGGGACAATTATAATCCGTTCCTTGCGGATTGTTTTGAGCAGGTTGATTCTTCGGAGAAGCGTCAGTCTGTTATTTTCTCACCAGACCCATGCGTGATTATTTCAACGAGCGGTATGTTAAACGGCGGTCCGGTTATTGAATACTTAAGTAATCTTGCGGATTCTGAGAAGAATACGCTTGTGTTTGTCGGTTATCAGGCTGACGGTACTTACGGAAGACGCATTCAGAAAGGCTGGCGTGAAGTGCCTATAGGAAAGAGGGGCAGTATTATTATCAATATGGAGGTTAAGACCGTTGAGGGTTTCTCCGGGCACGCAGACAGGAAGCAGCTGATGAATTATGTTCAGTATGTTCAGCCGAAGCCGGAAAGAGTGTTTACAATTCATGGGGAAGAGTCCAAGACTATAGACCTCGCAAGTTCTATTTATAAGAAATATCATATACAGACCGTGTCTCCGCAGAATCTTGAGACCTACAGGCTCGTGTAATTTTTAATTTTTTTTTCTTCGACCTTTTTTTTTCTCTGTGATTTTTGCAGTGCAATGAGAGTATGTCTAATGATGGAGTATGATATTTAAATTATTTTTAAATAGTATTTTGCTGGTCTTTGAAATTATGTGGCGAGACATAATTTCAATCAACAATTTCATCATCAAATCTTGTCCAACGGATTTAATCACGCTTGGACAAACTCAATGAAATAAGCCCAATGCGACACACAATTTTAATACACTGTCACGCGAATAAAATATAACCAATGACAACCGAGCAGTCTTACGTAATCAAGAGATGCAGGGATTATTACTTAAAACCGCTAATGTATCTATTTTCAGCCGTAGTTGTATTAATAATCCTCTGGCTTGTATTTGTTGCGGAGTTATTCATCATAGTCGATTTA
>JAUNXW010000004.1 GCA_030539595.1 Methanocorpusculum sp.
TAATCCGTTGGCTGAAAGCAGTACGTAAATCAATAACGCAATCAGCCCGCCCGATAAAGTTGCCAGAAGATTTGTTCCGGAGTTTCCGATTAAACCGCGGTTTTCTATTAAAGCACCGTAAAGGCTGTCAAGATTTGTTCCGATAAATCCTACAATAATACAAATCAGACAGACCTGCCAGGAAACAATTCCGAGAGCAAAAGCAATACCGCAGACAATTATTGAACCCGCAAGACAGGCTGCTTCTCCGACAATTGTAACACCGCCGTTTGTTCCCGGCTCGCATTTCTTAAATGTGGTAATAAGTCTTGGAACTCCGCCCACAACACCTATCTCGCTTGCCATCGTATCTGCCGTTGCTGTTGCAATTGAACCAAGGAATAATGCCGCAAAAATCATATCCCCTCCCGAAATTCCGTAAAGAACAGCGGCAGCCACACCTACACCCGTGTTTGCAAAAGCGTTCATGTATCCGCGTCGTCCGGATTTCCTCTGTTCAACACCCATCTTCTTCTTTTTGGCGTACTTGAACTTAGTAAATATCGAGCCAAGAATAAAGAACAGCATCACAACGAAGAACCACATGACGTTTGCAAAAATTATAAGGATTACACCGAACAGGACAGCGGTAAACACACCGCTGAGGTCAATTGTTTTTGCACGATAAGCGAAATATCCAAACGCCGCACAAAGTGCCACAGCAAAAGCAAGTGTCCTGTAATCAACAAAGAACTGAAGGTCTTCAAAAAGGGCAATAGTCATTGCAACACCAATCAGACTAATCATCGCTCCATCGTCCCTGTCCTTTAGGATGCTCCTGAGCATAAGAAGAACAATTAACGCAATTACACCTACAAGCGGTTCAAACTCGTTTGTGTAAAGCATTGTCACAAAAAGTGCAAGTCCCGAACCGATTCCGAAAACAAATATGGATTTGCTGAAACGGTCAAAGGCTGACCTGAATACTTCTCCCCAGACAATCATCATAATCGGTCCGACAAAAGCGGATACCGGTATAAACTGTATTCCGTATAAAAGCCCGAGAACCGCAATTCCTATTCCGAAATATCTTATTTTTGTTGTGAAATAAAGAACGACCGCGAATGCTACACCCATACACCCGACAACAATAGGCGGGAACTGAGTGGATAACAGCATTATGGTTGTTGTGACAATAACCAGAATCAGCTGCTGCACCAATCGTGAGTCCATATTTGTTATTCTTTGATTTAGATATTGATAAGTGTATTGTTTATAAACTTGAGATTGAGTTTGTCCAATCGTTATGCACCGGTTGTTGAATAGCTGAAATATTATATTCAAGAAGGTTTCGGCGAAACAATTAACAGTTCAATTAATCATTATTCTGTTTTTGTGTATACATAACTGGAGTTGTCATGCAGTTTTCCATCATTTTCTATTGCCGCATGAATTGTGTGCGAAATTGTAAAGACATAAGAATTTTTGCCGAGCATTACCCATTCTGCTGCGACTTTGATTGATTTAGTTTCTTCAGCGTCATAAAATCTAATTAATGCTGTTCCGTTATCTTCGGCATTTATTTCCATATAGTCAAAACCGTTCGGAAATTCATATTCCTTTGAGTTAATCCAGATTCCAGATATATTTGACCCTTCTGTGACGCGTGAAAAAGGAAGTTTATCAACTCCGAAATCAGGACTGTTTACATTAGCATATTTTCCGTTATTGTTTATCTGCAAAGTAAACGGGTCATAATAAATATCATATGTTCCGTCAGAATTGTAAACCCAGACAGCTTTCCATGATACAGTGTTTATTCCGTCGCTTAGCAGAAATGTGCGGTTCATTGTATTGTCGATTTTGTAATCATCAATTACTTTTGAATAGTAGACACCTGAATCGGATACATATCCGTTTGTTACCCACTCACCTACAATCAAATCATGACCTTTGATGTTTCCGGGCTCTGGAACAGTCTGATTTTTGTCATTGGATGAATCTGTTAAACATCCTGCCGATATGACGACAACGATAATCACCAATAGAATGATTAACAGATTTTTTACCATATGATTATATTCACACGCTTTTAATTATTAACCTTTCGTCATATTATTTGGAAATGCGGTGGTGTCTAATGTCTGATTCAATTATTCATCATACTCTGCTTTTCCCCTGAACCATGAGAAAAACACACCGATTAAAGCCAGTACCGCACAAATTACCATTGCGACCTGCATAGATAAAATAAATTCCGCATGCATTTCAGGTCCGAGCATATCTGTTCCCCCTACAAATATCGAAATTGAAGCCATACATATTGCCATTGAAACAAGCATACCAAGCTGTCTTACAACCGCAACAATTCCCGAAGCAGTGCTGTATTCAGCCTTTGGAACAGAACTCATAATGTCAGAAGTGTTGGGCGCTGCAAACAAAGCAGCTCCAAGACCTATGAACACCTGAGTAATTGCAATATATGAAGCAAACCCATCACTCATAAATCCAAGCCCCGCAAGAAGCAGAACTCCAACAAGTGTAAGGATCATACCAATTGTAACAAGATATTTCGGGTCAACCTTATCGGAGATTTTTCCGGAAACAGGAGTCATCACCGCTTGAATCATCGGCTGGAACAAAATAATCAGACCGGCTTCTGTAGCGGTCAGCTGACCGACCGACTGAAGATAAAGGCTAACAAAATAAATTACTCCGTAAACCGCGCCGTAATTAAGCAAAGCTGCAAGCGACGCTCTTGCAAATCTTTTGTTCTTAAAGAACAGGCTAATGTGCAGAATTGGATATTTCTGCTTAAGTTCATACCAGACAAAGATAATTAAAAGAATAAATCCCGCAAGAGCAAGGAAAGCAGAACCGTATTCTGTAATTGTTGAAAGCCCGTACATCAGACAAAATATTGCCGCTGCATAAAGAACTGTTCCAACTTTATCGAAGAACAAAACCGGCTCGGTAAACTCTTCTTTTAAGAAGATAAAGAGAAGCACAGCCGAACATAAAATCAGCGGCGTCATCACAATAAACAAACTCTGCCAGCCGAAGCTTTCCGTTAAAATTCCGCCAAGAACAGGTCCGACAGATAATCCCACGTAAACCATTGCGGTATTAATTCCTATAACAAAACCGCGTTTATTCTTTGGAAATATTCTTGTGAGAATTGCAAGGCTTGTAATCATCACAAGAGAAATACCGCAGCCGGCAAGAACTCTTAATGCAATAAGAACCGCATAGCTTGGAGAAAATATTGACAGAAAACAGGATACGGACACAATAATCGAACCGAGTATGTATGATTTTTTGTATCCGATTTTATCAACAAGACGCGCTGCGGGAACAAGACATATAGCGTTTGCGAGAATAAATGAAGTACTTACCCACCCCAAATCTCTTGCCGAGACAATAAAATCAGTTCCTATTGTCGGCAGAGCCAGAATAATCATCGATCCAAGGAGCGGATTTACAACAGCACCTATTGATGTCGCTAAGAGAATCAGATATCTTGTGCGGTTTGAGGTCTCTGTCATCGTTTAACTATTATTGGATTTGCACATATTTCTAATTGTGCAGGAGGAGCAGTCCTGTTTTTTTGCGTTGCAGACTGCTCTTCCGTGAGAGATTAATAAAAAATTTACCTGATACCAGTCTTTTTTGTCAAAGAGTTTCATTAAGTCCTGTTCAATTTTTTCAGGGGTTGTGTTATTCGAAAATCCTATTTTTTGAGATAAACGTCCCACGTGTGTATCAACCGCTATCCCAAGCGTTTTGTGAAACGCGTGATTTGTGACAATGTTTGCTGTCTTTCTTCCGACGCCTGGAAGTAAAATCAGTTCTTCAATTGTGTCAGGTACAACTCCGTTGAATTTTTCGCAGAGCATTTTTGACGTCGCGATGATATTTTTTGCTTTAGCATGGTAGTATCCTGCAGAATGAATTATTTTTTCTACATCTACCTGATTTGCCTGCGAAAGAGCCTGAGCATCAGGATATTTTTCGAAAAGTTCGTCTCGGATACTGTTTATTATAACATCGGTTGTCTGCGCGGAAAGAATTGTCATTATCAGAATTTCAAACGGATTTCTGAACTGTAAAAAATTGATGTCGTCTTCCGTGTGGGGATAAAGTTTGTTTAATTCTTCGAGAATGGATTCTGCTGTTTTACGATTCATAAAAATGGGGCAGCCCAGATTCGAACTGGGGTCAAAGCGTCCCAAACGCTCTAGGATGGACCAGGCTACCCTACTGCCCCTTGGTGCTCTATTATATTGGTTCTGCACCTTAAAAAAGATGCGGGATTGCTCTTTGAAATTAGACTATCGGAAACTTCGGAATTTTTTCACCGACAACAGTTCCGCTGAATTTTCCGCCGACAAGCGCATCGGAAATAAGAGCAGGATTTCTTCCGTCAATTACCACTAAGGGTATACCGCTTCGTTCGGTTATTTTCGCGGCAACGAGGTCAATTACCATATTTGAGCCTGCGTTCATCTTTTCCTTCATGATGAGGTCGATTAATCCCTGCGGTGTTAAGACATCATATTTTTTAGCTGACGGGTCTTTCTTTGGGTCTGCGGAATAAATTCCGTCAACTGCGGTCATGTTAACCATCATTGAAGCTCCTGTTTCTTCCGCAAGAACTGCAGAAACAGCGTCGGTTGTCTGACCGGGTGTAACACCTCCCATAACCACAATTTTTCCAGAAAGCGCGAACTGTTTTGCCTCTGAATATGACTCAGCCGCGCACGGATATGCATAATCTTTAAGCGCACCGATTAAAAGCATCGCGTTTATTCTTGTAATTTTAATGCCTATTTCATCGGAAGTTGCTTCATCAAGTTCAATGTCACGACAGACATTTATGTATCTTCTTGCTTCACCGCCTCCTCCGACAACAGCAAAAACCTGAATTCCTGCTTTTGTCAGATTAATCAGAGCGTCTGCCCATGCTTTCAGTCTGTTCTGTTCAAGATTTGGAATAAGAACAGAGCCTCCTACAGAAATTACTACCCGCGTCATGTATTATCTCTATAATTATGAATTTTCATCCATATATGTCGTTTGGAAAAAAGATTATTGAACCGATGTAATTACTACACGCCAGTTCTGACCGCCATATGAAAATGTGTCCCAGTAAGCTTCTTTTGTGACAATATCATCGGTTTTATCACCTCTGTATTTGTATTGAGCTGTTCCTTTGATATTTTCTGAAATTTCAATCATGGTATTGTGAATATTTTCATCTGAGTAAGCACTGTCGGTCAAAACATTTGTTCCCACTTCCGATAAGTCAGGGTCATAAATCTGTGTTCCGTCTGTTTCAATAACCCACATGTTGTATCCGTATTTTTCGTTCAGATTGTCGTTGATGCTTCCAAGAAGCCTGTATGTGTCAAAGGCAACCGAGATGTATCCATTGAATTTTCCGTTGTCTGTTATGGGAACTGAAAGAACGCAGGCTCTTGTTTTGTCTTCAAGCGGTAAGTATTTTGATAAATCATAGGCTTTATCGTTGAAGGTATTTACATCGATTCCGTATGAACTCAGATCTTTTCCGATACTTTCTTTCATGAAGTCAGGATATCCTGCAATAACAGTCCCATTTTCATCAGTACAAAGTATTGACTGTGCAAGTGTGGTCTTCTGATAAAGTCCGGCAAGAGCGGATTTGGCATCTTTACCCATTGCAATTTCATTTGCTGATGCTGTTATGTGTCCTACAGCATCATTAAGTCTGTCGCTGATTTCTGCTGTGGCTTCCTTCATCACGGATTCTTTTGTAACAGTCTTTTCTTCGGCAATGCAGCCTGCGGAAATAATCAGGAGAACAACTGCGATGACACAGACGGGAGCTATGATTTTCATAGTTATAGATACTGCATGAGACTACTAAAGATTTTCTAAAAACGTGGGGTCGGTGAGATTTGAACTCACGATCGACGGGTCTCTCCGACAAGCGCTAAACTTTTTCAGAAGCAATGTTAGATCAGTGCTCCAGCGGGTCATCATCAAATCAGCAGACCCGATAGTTCATCATACGCTAATACCGCTGGAGCCCGTCGCCCTTCCGGACTAGGCCACGACCCCGCAATGTTTGCTCTAATTAATATGGCGTTAGTTAATTTAATAGTTACTGTTTGGTTATGACGATTAGAGTTTGTCAAATAGCGGAAACCTTTAGGTTTCTTAGTTGAGGCGAGATACTTTAGCATCTTTAGCTGAGCAAGTCCCAGACTTGCGAGCAAACTATAAGTTTTTGAATCGTTATGTGAATCCGTTGGACAGACTTGATTTAAGGTCTGTTCAGTAAGATTAAAAAAAATTTATGTATTCAGACCAACGGCAGTTTTGTTTCTGTGATTAAACCGAAGCTGAGATAAATTGCAATAACAGTCGGAACAAGATACAAAGCGACTGTCAGAAATTCCGAAAACACAAACACGCCGATTGTAATTGAGACAAAACAAGCCACTCCCGTTATAATCATCATAAATGCCGGAAGAATTCTTACATCTTTTTGAAGAAGAGCAAAGAGTCCGAGGAATATAAAAAGAATTCCCGTTGCAGCGAGCAATATACCTGTTGTATACACACCGCAGTATACAGTAAGTCCCGCAAGAATAAATAACAGCGGAGTAAACTTCACCTTTTCAACGGCAATCAGAAGAACACCTATAATTGCCATTGTTGAACCGCAAATTTGACCGATATAAACACATATTTCCGACGAAAGAAGAACACCGTTCGCAATTGAAGAAACAGATAAAGCTGAGCACGCAACGCCGAACACAACATATCCAAGAACAGAACCCGCTGACTTAAAGTCCATTTCCGAATCTTTCGTGAGCAGTTTTTTAAAAGGCAGAGCAAACCTTTCCGAGACACAGGCAAAAGCAAAGTAAATACACAATAATGTGATTATAACACGGATTGCCACAACAATTATATTATCCGTTCCTATTACCGGAGCAAAGAACAAACTGAAACCGAGAAGTCCCGGAATGAGACAAATAAGAAATTTATTGGAATCCTTTGACGATAGGATAATCACCGCAAGAATCATCAAAAACATTCCAATTATAATTGAACCTGTTGTGCGTGAACCTTGTGACAGATTAATGAACCCGTAATACATCGCTATCATCAAAAATATTATTGCGGTCAGATTGCGCTTTTTAAGAATTACAAGAATAATACCTACAGCTAAAAGACCGACAATAATTGCGGGAACTATCCCCATCATTGCAGTACTTATTACCTCACGATAGTCGAGTTTAAAAAATGACCCTATAATTCTAACCAGAAATTGCACAGCAATAATAAAGAAACCCGCTGCCGTCACATAGTTTCTAAGAGCTGTCTTTTGCAGTTCGTCCATATAAAATAATTAGCGTATAATATCTTAAAGCTATGCGAATTATCGGTTCAGCACAATATATTAAAGAGCACTCAAGTTCAATGATATAGAACAAATTAAAGGAACTGACAAATGGGAACTTATAAGATTGTTCAGGCAAAGGCATTATCCGATGTCGTTTTTGAAATGTGGATTTGTGCACCTCAGGTTGCGCACAATGCAAAAGCCGGACAATTCTGTATTATTCATCCTGACGGGGCGGGCGAACGTGTTCCTTTAACAATTTCCGGAACAGACGGGGATAATATCAGAATTGCATTCATGGCTGTTGGAACAACTACAAAACTGCTTGCAGAGTTAAAAGCAGGCGACGAACTTTTAGATGTTGTCGGACCTCTGGGTAAACCAAGCGACATTGCAGAAGGAAACGAAACCGTTGTAATTGTCGGCGGCGGTGTGGGTGTTGCATGTACACCAATAATTGCTCAGGCCGCAAAAGATGCGGGAAACCATGTAATAGGAATTATAGGCGCGAGAAACAAAGACCTTCTTATCTTTGAAGATGATATGAAGAAAATCTGCGATGAACTGTTTGTGACTACAGATGACGGCTCATATGGAATCAAAGGATTTGCAAGCGCACCTTTGAAAGAACTCTGCGAGTCAGGAAGAAAAATCGATAAAGTATGGATAATAGGTCCCGGTATGATGATGAAAGTCACAAGCGAAGTCACCAGACCTTACAATATTAAGACATACGTCTCGCTCAACCCTGTAATGGTTGACGGAACAGGAATGTGCGGAAGCTGTCGTGTAACTGTCGGCGGAGAAATGAAATTCGCATGTGTTGACGGCCCTGAATTTGATGCACACATTGTTGACTGGAATGATTTAATGACACGCCAAAGAATGTATATGCCCGAAGAAAAGAAGTCGGTTGAATACCACGAAGAAAATCATATCTGCCGCTGCAGGAGTGTGAACTGAAATGGATCGTGAAGCTGATGCAAGAATTATGGACTTTGATGAGGTCGACACGGGATTTACCAAAGAAGAAGCTGTTGCCGAAGCTCAGCGCTGTATTCAGTGCAAAAAACCCCACTGTATTGACGGCTGTCCTGTTGGAATCAATATCCCCGGATTCATTAAAGCAATAGCTGAAGAAAAATTCGCGGAAGCGCTTGAGATAATCAAAAAAGACAATATGCTTCCCGCAGTCTGCGGTCGAGTATGCCCTCAGGAAACCCAGTGTCAGGGTGTTTGTATACTCGGTAAAAAAGGTAAACCGATTTCAATAGGTCACCTTGAGCGCTTCGCAGCAGACAGCGAGACGACAAAAGTTCCGGAAGTTGCAAAAGCGTCTGGAAAGAAAGTTGCTGTTGTGGGTTCAGGTCCTGCGGGACTTTCTGCAGCAGCTGAACTTGCACGCTTGGGACACAAAGTAACAGTCTTTGAATCTCTTCACAAAGCCGGCGGAGTTTTGATGTATGGAATCCCATCATTCAGACTGCCTAAAGATATTGTGGAAGACGAGATTGCTCAGCTTGAAAAACTCGGCGTCGAGATTAAGACAAACTATGTTGTCGGCCGCTCTGTTCCTGTTGATGAACTGTTATCATACGACGCGGTTTTTCTCGGAACAGGCGCAGGCTTACCATTCTTTATGGGAATTGAAGGCGAGAGTCTTCCGGGCGTTTACTCTGCAAATGAATTTTTAACAAGAGTTAATCTGATGGGCGCAAACAAGTTCCCGCAAAATGACACTCCTGTCAAATTCGGAAAGAAGGTTGTAGTTATCGGCGGAGGAAATGTTGCAATGGATGCAGCCCGTGTTGCAAAACGTATGGGAGCAGAAGTTACTCTGATGTACCGCCGCGGTGAATCAGATATGCCTGCAAGACTTGATGAAGTCAGGCACGCAAAAGAGGAAGGTATTAAATTCATGACACAGACCAACCCGGTTAAGATTCTTGGAGAAAACAGCGCTGTTTCAGGCGTTGAGGCTGTTAAGATGTGTCTTGGAACGAAAGGCGATGACGGAAGATGTTCGTTCAGTGTTGAAGAGGGAAGTAACTTCGTTGTTGAGGCTGATGTTGTCATCGAAGCAATAGGTCAGGGACCAAACCCGCTGTTAATTTCTATGCTGCCCGAACTTAAAAGAAATAAGAACGGAAGTATTGCAGTAAACTGTCTCGGCGAGACTTCAATGAATAAAGTCTACGCAGGCGGAGATGTCGCAACAGGAGCGGCTACAGTTATTCTTGCGATGGGAACGGCAAAAGATGCAGCACGCGGTATTGATAAGAAATTAAGAAAATAATTTTTTATGTGAGTCTGCGAAACACCGCATTCATATTTTTTTAACGAAGGTTTTACGAGTTTTGTCCAATGCGGAAACATTTAGGTTTCTTAGCTGAGGCGAGATGCTTTAGCATCTTTAGCTGAGCAAGACATTAGGCTTGCGAGCAAACTATAAGTTTTTGAATCGTTATGTAAATTTGTTGGACAAAATTTTGATGTTGGGGTTGTTGTAATGTTTGGATTTGAAAAAAACAATTTATGATGGAATCTTAATCCATTATCCTTTTCAAAACCCGCTTCTTCTTATTCAAAGCAGCATCAGCCGCTCTGTCAATACCCTTCTTCATCTCATCAAAATCCCTTCCCGGTCTGTCAACAACTTTTTTAAGAGGAGTATAGGGAGCTTCCCTGAACTTTGGCATAAACTCACCCTCAACACCGTTTTTAACAAGTCTTGAAACACCTTCACCCTCACGAACAAAACCAATCCTTTCCATTCT
This sequence comes from Methanocorpusculum sp., assembly GCA_030539595.1. GTDB lineage: Archaea > Halobacteriota > Methanomicrobia > Methanomicrobiales > Methanocorpusculaceae > Methanocorpusculum. The sequence continues at coordinate 10,153 of JAUNXW010000004.1, forward strand.
CACACCCGCAGAACCGACAACTCTTATGATTTCATCAGCAAATTCAGGAGGGGCAATAACAAGCAGAGCATCAAGGCTCACACCAAGATAATCAATTCCAAGTTTATCAAGCAAAGCAAGCACTCTCGGCGCAATAAGACCGCGAAGAGGGGCATCCTCAACAACAACAGTGCTTTTGGCTGTCTCGGCAATCTCAAAAACATCTCCTCTCAATCCGCCGTTTGTAATATCCGTCATTGCATGGATATGCTCAAACACATCAGACTTAATGAGAGCATCACAGGCTTTCAGAAAATGAAGATTAATAGTCTCCTCAACAACATCAGAGTTCCCTGAGTAAAGAGCCGCTGTGCAAATAGTTCCCCCTCCCGAACCTTCTGTCATCAGCAAAACATCCCCCGGAGTTGTCATTTTTCTTGCAGTGACGTGCTCTGCAACTCCAACAACACCTACACAGCCAGTCATTCTCTCTCCCAAAACCATATCCCCGCCAATTCTTAAAGTCGAACCTGCAATTAACGGAACATTCAACGCGTCTGATACTGTTGTTATACCTGCCGTATAGTCAAATAATTTTGCCACATCACCGTCATCTGCAATATGAACATCAGAGATAAGCCCCGCGGGCTTTGCCCCCATCACATAAACATCACGAAGAGTTGCTCTCGCTGCGTGGAAACCTGCAAGGAACGGAAAATCTGAAAGACGCGAATGCATACCGTCAACTGTTGCAATGATATATTTTCCGCCCGATTTGACAACACCGCCGTCATCCATCTGGTCAACTCCAACATCAGCGTTTGTTTTTCCGATGACATGCGCTATTTTTCTGTGTGCGTAAAAGTCGCCCGAGCCTCTTGAACCCACACCGAATTCACCCATTGTAACTCCCGCAGGCTCAAACTCAAACAAATCCCCTTTGAGATTTGATGTGACTTTAACTTCTTCCATTACCGCGTGAGAAAAATCACGGGCGTAGTCTTCATCAATATTTTTTATTTCACGAATCCTGTTTGAGAGAATTTTTTCAATTTCTTCTTCCGGTATTTTTTTATTTATGCTTCTGCGCACGAAGCCTTCTGCATCCATATAAAATGGTGTGATTTTAAAGGCTATAAAGATGAGGATGAGTTTATCCGACAATCCTTTAACCTTATGTTAGAAATACTGTTTTTAAATGTCGGAAGAATTACTGCAGGCGGATAAAATTGTAGGTACATGGAAAGGATTGAAATCTGTTCCGTTTCTTGCTTCGGGAGAATTCACAATAACGTTTTTGAAGGATAATACCGCACGCGCCTCAGGAAGTCTGCGTCTTCTCGGTCAGACCCATAAAATATCCGTAGACACAATTTTCTGGCTTAATAAAGGCGAAAACAATTATGTGGGAGAATATGATGGTGAGCCGGATAAGAAGGTCGGTTTTTCGCTTGATAAGGTCGGAAACAGAATTATGGCAAATATCAATCCCTACAAACTCGGTGTTGTGAACAATCCAAGATTTAATATGGATATTTCTGTTGATTTGCACAGAGTGTGACGGCATAATTTCAAATATCTTTTTCAACTATAAGGTATTATATATTGTTGATGAAAAAAGCAGCAGTAATTATCCCTATTGTTTGTGTTGCGGTTGTAGTAATTGTTATTGCAGCACTGTTTGCATTCGGTGTCTTTAACCCGTCTGGTCAGAACACAGGAAGCGGAGCGGCAGATCAGATTGTGGGAACTTGGCACGGAACAAAATCCGTTATGTTCGGTGTTGCAACCGCAGATGTGACGGCTAAATTTAACTCAGACATGACAGGTAAAATTGATGGAACTATAGACGCTCCTTCGTTCGGTTTTGAAAAAGTTCCTGTAAGTATCGACTTTACCTATGAACACAAAGGCGGAAACGCTTATGTTATGAAAATAGGCGGTCAGGATACAGCAGTTACATGCGACGGAACAACAACCAAGATAAAGATTAACCCGTCTCAGATAAAATCTGATTACCCGTCGATTGATATTGAGATGGACTTAACCAGAGTCTAACTTTTTTTTAATTTATATTGTTGTCTGTTATTATTGTGAGTGTAATTGATAAACGACAAAAAACTGTTTTCAGTCAATAAACCTATTATACTCTCACAACTATGAATAATAATATATAATGAGAGCGGTGATTATTGTATCTGTAATCTGCGCAGTTCTTGCTGTAACTTTCGTCAGTGCTGTAGCTCTGTCCGGTGTTGAGATAAATCTCTCGTTCTCAAATCAGGGAAATAAAATAGACTGTGATGTGAATATAGGTTTTTCACTGCCGAATGTATTCGGCACACAAAATCCGATACCCACAGGGATACCAGAATACACACCGACATCTTCGCCGACACAAGTTCCGTCATCTCCCGTGGCAACTGCAACAGCCAAACCAACAAAATCTCCGACAAAGACACCAACTGCAACAGTAACGGCAACGATTAAACCTACTGTGTCTCCTACAAAAACACCGACCGCGACACCTACTGTTAAACCGACAACAGCAGTGCCTACATTATCTCCTCTCCAGCAGGAAGGGATAAGCAAAATTGTGGGTAACTGGAAAGGCGATCTATCAATGTTCCCATTTGGCTCTGCAACATTCTCCGCAACATTCAACAATGATTTTACAGCATCAATCAGCGGAAACGCCAACGCTCTTGATAAAACCTATCAATCTAGTATAGATAATCTTATCTGGAGATATGAAGGTAATAACAGATTTATCGGAACAAAGGGAAGTAAAACATTGTATTTTACCTGTGACGGCAATACACTCAAAACAACAGTAAACCCTGACATACTTGGAATTGACGGAGATAAATATCCAATAGATGACATAGAATTAGAACTTCACAGAGTCTAACCTTTTTTACGCGGGTTATTTATCTCTTACAATCCTAATAACATATACTCAAAGGCATAACACATGACACGCGAACAAAAAAATATCCTATCCGTAAGGGATATGGATCGTCGTGAAATTGACAAACTGCTGTGTTCTGCGGCAAAATTTGACCGCGGAGATTTCACGGGACACGAACTCGACAAAAAAATCCTCGCAGTGCTCTTTTTTGAACCAAGTACAAGAACCAGAATGTCGTTTTCAGCTGCTATGATGAGGCTCGGCGGAAAAATTCTCAATCTCGGTTCTGTTGAAGCAACATCAATTACAAAGGGTGAAACTCTTTCTGACACTATCCGCGTAATTTCAGGATATGCGGACGCTATAGTTCTGCGGCATCCAAAAGAAGGAGCTGCAAGACTTGCAAGCGAAGTCTCGTCAGTTCCCGTAATCAACGGCGGAGACGGAGCGGGTCAGCACCCTTCGCAGACTCTGCTTGACCTTTACACAATCCGCGAATCCATGAGGCTTGAAAACATAGATATCGGACTTCAGGGAGATTTAAGATACGGCAGAACGGTTCATTCTCTTGCATTCGCTCTTTCAAAATACAATAACATAAGAATCCACACAATAGCGCCCGACGGACTTGATTTTCCCAACTATCTCAAAGAAGACCTTTCAGAAACGGGTGTTGAAATCATCTGCCACGAAAAACTCGAAGATATTTTACCTGAACTTGATGTCTTGTATGTAACGCGTCTTCAGCGCGAGAGATTCCCAGACCCTGTCGCTTTTGCAAGTTACTCTGCAAACTACAGGCTCACGCCTGAACTTCTGCAGATAGCAAAACCGAAGATGATTGTTCTTCACCCGCTTCCAAGAGTTGGAGAAATTGACCCTGCGGTTGATTCACTGCCGTGTGCGAAATATTTCGAGCAGGCTCACAATGGAATTCCTATCAGAATGGCAATGCTTAATGAGGTGATGAGCCAATGAGTCATCATACTGTTTCAGAAGGAATAGTTATCTCGCCGATTAAAAACGGTACGGTAATTGACCATATTACTCACGGCGAAGGTTTTACTGTTATCAGAATTCTCGGAATCAGAAATTCTATAATGAATGTCACGGTCGCTTCAAATGTTATGAGTTCACGCGGCGGAAGAAAGGATATTGTAAAAATCGAGAACCGCGAACTTTTGAAATCTGAAGTAGATAAGGTTGCTCTTGTTGCTCCTGATGCTACTATTAGTATTATCCGTGATTTCAAAGTCACGGATAAGAAAAATGTTGATGTGCCTAAAGATGTTGTCGGTGTAATTAAATGCCCCAATCCGAACTGTATCACAAATACAAATGAACCTGTCCCAAGCCATTTTGTTGAGCATCCGAGAGGATTCAGATGTGTTTACTGCGACGCCGTAATTTCAAAAGATATGGTTGGGCAGTATATCTGATCTTTTTTTAATTATTAAAGAGAGTTTGTCCAATTGTATAATCTGATATTTAAATTAATTTGAAATAGGAGTTACGCGGTTGCGCTTTATCAGAGCTTCACTAATTTTTTTAGACTAAGTTTCTGCTGCAGTGTGTACACACTGAAGCTGAAAACTTAGACTAAATCTTTGTCCAACAGATTCACATAACGATTGGACAAACTCACAAAATGTATAATTAAACAGCCAAAGTATTGATAACATAACAGAACATAAAATAAATACATGGTTATATCCCCCCAGACCGAAGAGCAGATAAAAACCCTCATACGAAACTTCGAGACTGCATACAACGCAGATGATTCTGAATCCATCTCAAATTACATCGCAAAAGATATTGTAATATTTACAGCCGACTCGGAAATTCACGGGCGCGAAGAATTTCTCCAGAAATTTATCTCCAACACAATCCACATAGGAGATTTGGAAATAAAAGCCGAAGGTGTCATCGTCTGGATTTCCGGAGACACGCTCTATGAAAATCAATCGGCACATTTCACGGCAGTTTGCCGCGGAACAGGATTTAATTGGGAAATTGTTCAGATACATGTATCTTTAACCTCCCTTTGAACCGACTCGCAATAATTATCATCTATTGATATAAAATTGATAATGATGAGCAGTGAAGAGAAAAGTGAAAACGAAATACAATATTTTAACGCGGAACAGTACACAAAAATAGTCCGCTGCGCCAAATCGGGCGACATGTCAGACTGGAACGCTCCGTATCACAAAGTCACCGACACAATATCAGAACTCTCCGGGTCGGGAATTTGGATGAATCACTCAGCGTCTCAGCTTTCAAATAAAAACAGCTCCGGCGACACAGCAGAACTCGAAGGCGCAGACCTCTCATCTCTATCACTGCCTAATGTAGACTTAAGAGAAGGAAAACTCAAGCGTGCGAGTTTTTACAAATCACAGCTTCCCGGCGCAAATTTTGACGGCGCTCATCTTGAACACGCTTCATTTTTCGGAGCTGACTTACTCGACAGCTCATTTGAAGGCGCATACCTCAAAAGCGCGGATTTACGAACCGCAAACTTAGAAGGTGTCAAACTTAAAGAAGCAGACTTTTCTTATGCAGACCTTCGCGAATCCACACTTGAAGGGGCTGACCTTTTCAGAACAAAAGGAGTGGAAGCTGACTTATCGCTTTCAACTCTTGAAGGCTGCGATTTCCGCGAATCCGACTACAGCGAAGCCGACTTCATGGGCTCAAAGATGAACTCATGCGATTTGCGCGACTCAAAATTCATCAAAGCAGCATTCAAAGAAGCTGAACTCAAAGAATCAGACTTAAGGGGAGCTGATTTTACGGGCGCAAACCTCACTTCCGCAAAAGCATCTCTTGCAAAAGCCAACCTCGCTGTTTTCAAAGACGCGGATTTTTCCAAATCCGATTTTTCCGGCGCAAACTTTACGGGAATTAACGGGTTCGGCGCTTCACTCAAAAACGCTTCCTTCAAAAAAGCAATATTCAACGAAGCGGTTCTTGAAAACGCAGACTTCTCATTTTCTAATCTGAGTGAAGCGGTTTTTGCGGGAGCAAATCTTAAAAAAGCAAACCTGACAAAAGCTGATTTTTCAAAGACCGACTTAACCAAAGCAATACTTGCCAAGGCAAATCTCAAAAACACAAATCTCAGCGGAGCAAAACTCGACGGTGCAGACCTTTCGGAAACAGATTTCACGGGCGCTGTATTATCAGGTGCGAATTTTAAATTCGCTAACCTTAGAAACGCAAATCTTTCAGACGCAGATTTAAGCGGTGCAAATTTTGAAGGCGCGGACTTAACCGGAGCAAAACTCAAAAACGTAAACGCTGTCGGTGTAAGTTTCCATTCGGCGATTCTTCACAAAGCCGAGATGACCGCAATAAATCTCTCTCAGGCTTATCTCGTTGAATCGATTATGGTCAAGGCTGACCTTTCGGATTCAAAATTAGTGGGTGCTGACCTCTCGCGCGCAGCTCTTCAGGAGGCTAACTTTTATTCTGCCGATTTAACCGACGCAACAATTCGCGAGGCTGATTTGAGAAAAGCAATCCTCTGGCGCGCGAAACTCGACAACGCGGATATGACTTGGGCTTATCTCAAAGAATCTGACTTATCCGAAGCGAGTATGATTGGAACTGTCGCAAGCGAGGCATATCTTGAAGGAGCAAAAATCCGTCACGCCAATCTTTTAGGAACAAAGTTTTACTTATCGAGCGTTGACGGCAGAACTGTAATTACAGATTGTCTTATCGACAGCAACACCGATTTTACGGGTGTGGGACTTTCATCTGCAAGAATCAATCCGAAACTCCACAGCCGTCTGATGAGAAACATCAGAAAAATCTGGTGGGACGACTGGATTCGCGAGAGAAAAATCATCAACTACTTCTCAAAGTTCAGCGGAAAAGTTCCAAAAGCCGAGCCTCCAAAAGAAAGAACAAAGTATGTTCCAAACACCGCAACAATTTCCGAGAGGCTCAAATCGGCTTTCAGAAAATCCTCAGACCGCTCAGGTTACTGGAAAGCCCAGTTCAAAGCGAGTTTCCCAAAAGCAATTCTCAAAGGTATTGCACAGATTTTTGAGTCGGTGTTTTTGAATTTCCCGGTGAAAACCTTCTGGAAGATTTCTGATTACGGAAGCAGAACTCTTCCAATAGTTATCGCATTCGTTGCCCTGAATGTGTTCTTCACGATAATTTACACATGCGTTCTGCCTGTAATTCCGGCAGACCCGCTGCTGAACACTGACCCGAATGCAATTCTGAACACAACAGATCCTGTTATGGGATTCATGCAGACGACGATGATTATATTCAGCATAACCGATATGGCAACAAGGGATTTGGGATATCTTCCGATGCTTTGCGCTCTGGTTCATGTAATTTTAGGATATTTCATACTTGCGGCGCTTGTTACAAGATTTGCCGTGATGTTTCAGAATCAGAACCAGTAATTTTTTCAAACCCCTCAATATTTTTCGGGATTTTCAAGAATCTCTTTTGTCTTTTTCAGCAGTCCGGAAGATAATTCAGAACCAATTTCATCAACCGAGCTTAATGTGATTTTATCTTTCCACGTTACAACAGAAAGCGAAAAAGGACTGCCCGAATTAAAATGAATGTATGGGAGCAGCTCTTCGATTTCTGTTCCGTCACCGAAATCAAGAAGTTTTTCATCAATTATTCCCGCATTTGAAACAAACGGTCCGCCCAAAACCTGACGGGTATCAAAAAGCGAGGGAACATCATTTTCTCTTTCGATTAATGACGCTGAACCTATTCCCCGAGATTCGCTTTTCAGAATTTTTGTGGATTTTGTTACTTCGTTTAAAATATTTTTCAATGTCTTTACTTCGGTGAGTTTTACGGGAAGCCAGACGGGAACAGAGTAGTTCATGCAGATAAGCATCTTTGAAAGCATCGCAGAAGAATCTCCGCCAAGAAATTTCAGTTTGTCGACCGCGGACGGCATTTTAGAAGCATATCTTAAATCGACAGCCATTCTCATTGGAATAAGTTCGGGTTTTTCCTTGAAGAACTCTGATAAGACAAGAGAATATGCGGCAATCAAAACATCGTTTACGGTTGCTGAGTTTTCGTGCGCGAAGGATTTTATTTTTTTAAGATATTTCGCGTCAAGAAATTCTGAAATAATTCCAAACTCTGCATCAGATTTATAATTCACGAGGTAAGGGGCGACATATTTTTTGCAGAGTTCGGATTTTTTGTATTCGGTTTCCGCAAGATTTTTTAGTTCATCGTCTGAGTATTTTTCAAATATTTTTTTGTAAGACCTGTCTTTCGGCAGGTTTACATTTTTTGCGGCAAATGTTTTGTTTTTGCCGAGTTTTTTGTATGTTGAAGTTATCAGATAAATGACGCCCGCAAATCCGTGAGCGTCTGATACACCGTGGTCTAAGAAGAAGATGAGTGTGTCTTTTGTTTTCTGCCTTGAGATTATTATTTTCAGAGGCGGATTTTTTTCGGTGTCAAAGGATGTGATGTAAATTTCATCGGGAGATTTGTCGGTTATTTCAATAAATTCCGGCTCTGAGATTTCTTTCCATCCGCATTTTTCAAAGTCGAATCCTGATTTAAGGATTGGCAGAGCGTCGGCTGTTATTTGAACTGCTTTTTTCAGGCGTTCTTCGTCTATGTTTTTCGATAGAACTGCCGATACGCATATTGGAACACATGTTCCTTTCGGGCAGTCGATTTTTTCAAAGAGGTCGTGTTTGGCGGCTTTTATGAATTTATTTTCTGACGTATGAAATAATTTGTTTTGAGATGTTTAATTAATTGTCTTTGAATTGTTTGAGAAGTTCTCGTCTACTTCGCAAAAGAACCTGCTCCATTAAGAAATAATTATATATCCCCAAGATTTAGCCACACCGAAAAAACACCCGATTAAACCTCAAATTAGGCTCAAATTTCGTTCTCAGTGAGTGCAAGTCATATGTCATATTGATGGGTTATTTTTGTTGAAAGGTGAGTTTCAAAAAAGTTTCAAGCGAACTCTTCAGTTTGTTATTTTTGTTCGCTGCGGAGTACTCTTGTGTAATATATATGTCTCTCATAATATAAATAAAATAATAAATGCGCTGTTAAGGGATTATTTTTGAGATATTTTTGGATGAAAGGATTTTTTGTTTTTTGATGGGTGATGTTTTTTTTGTTGAGACAGTCATCAATATGACATATGACTTGCAGTGAGTGAGAAGGAAATCTAAGCTTTATTTGGGGTTGAATCGTGTGATTTTTCGGTGTGGCTAAATCTTGGGGGTATATAATTATTTTTTAATGGAGTGGCGGCTTTTGAGTTTATTTCGTGTAAGTTGGTTTGTTGAGGTGCGGATTTATTTCGCTGCACCACGAAAGACTGCACGTCAAATACGAAAATCCACATAAACTGTAATTATAATTCAAAAAATATTATTCCTTCTTCTCCTCTTCCCCTGCCTTTTTCTCAACCGTCTCAATCATTTTACTGAACTGCTTTGAGGTTGCTGTCTCCTTCTTCCCGCAGAACCACTCAACAAACCCTTTAAAAAATCCCATGATTATCTGTCTCTCCAAACGAACTCAGCCGCCGCCAAAATTCCCGAAGCTGTTTTATCTCCAACACCTTCAACACTCATCAAATCCTCTTTCGAAGCGGAAACAATATTTTTAAGCGAACCGAACCTCCTCAAAATCTCACGCGCAGCTTTCGGTCCAACATCCGGAAACGCCGTTAAAATATATTCAACCGACTCATTCATAGACTTCGAAGACTTCGCCCTGTGAAGAGTTTTCTCATGTTTTTCGCCGACGTCACGTCTTGCAAAAGCATAAATCATCTCAGCCGTTTCATCAGCATCTTTTGTAAAAAGAATCGAGACATCAAAATCCACCGCAATAGAGGCAAGAGTATTGCGGACAGCATTCTGGGAAATATTTCTCACCTCATACAAATCCGCAATAGTCCCTCCCTCAATAATCAGAACCGGACGAATCGAAGATTCCGAAAGCGACTTAATCTGCCCGAACAAATCCCTGTCAACAAGCGTATCGACAAAATCCTGAATCGTCTTTCTCTCAATCAAAACCCTGCTGCCTGCAGCATAATCTCCGACAGGAAGCTGTGCAAGACTTATTTTTGCGTCGGCTGCACTCAGCCTTTCGGCAACTTTTGAATGAAGTTCGCGGTTATCAATTGTAATCTGCGGTTTGTTTTCTAAGTCCGGCTCATCACGCGAAACAGCCTCGGCAAGACTTAACTGCGAAGATTTTTCGACAGAAGGTGTCTTTGGAACATCACCCGAACGCATTGCCTTCACACCTTTCTGCATCTGCTTTTCCTTTGAACTTGACACCCAGCGGTAAGTTTCATCGGTCGTTCCCTTAGTAATCAGAACAACAATTTTTCCAGAAGAATTTCTGCCGGTCCTTCCTTTTCGCTGAATACTTCTTACCTCAGAAGGCACTGATTCATAAAATATCACCATATCCGTTGAGGGAATATCAAGACCTTCTTCACCGACGGACGTTGCAACGAGAACAGAATATTCACCTTCCCTGAATCTGCGGATTGCATCTATTTGCTGTTTCTGTGAAAGACCTTTTTCAGAATCCCGCGAAGCCTGACCGACAAATCTGCTTGCAGTGATTCCTGCCTCATTGAGTTTGTCAACAATCATTGAAACTCCGTCGCGGTAAGTCACGAAAACAATAATCTTTGAGTCTGCTGATTCGATTAACTGTTCCCGAATAATTCTCACAACTTCATCGGCTTTTGGATGGAGTTCTTTCGTCCAGCCTTCGCAAAGAGCGAGAAGACGTTTGAATCTCGCATCTTCGTAAATTCTTTTAGAGGCTTTGCTCCCGCTGCCGCTCAAACCTTCGGATTCGAGTTTATACAGATAAGCCTTAAGAGCGGTTGAACCCTGAGACTCTGCAAGAAGTACGCCGTGCTTGAGTTTCATAATCTCTGCGTGAACCGAAACGGCAGTGTATGCTGTCTTGTCTCTTTCGCGCATACGGGTTTGAATCTGCGCCATAATTGCGTTCAGGGCTTTCATTGAAAGCATCTCGCGCTTGACGACATGATAGTTCAGGTCTGATAATTTTGTCAGACGCTCCTCTATCATACTGTTGAGAACAGAAACAGCAAGCCACAATTCTTCCGGCAGTTCAACGGTTCTGTATTCAATCTCGCGCTCGTGAACGTAAGGTCTTACGTCTGCATCAGTCTCAACCCGGCTTTCAACAATTTCTATTGAAAGATGCTGACAGATTTCAGCAACGTGCTCTGAGTCGTATCCGGGAGAGGCTGTCATTCCAAGAACCAGAGGTCGAACAGCTGTTGCGTTGTATCTTTCTCCGATGAAAACATACGCGTAGTTTCCTACAGTTCTGTGACACTCATCAACGATTAAAAGTGAAACCCCGGATAAATCATATCGACCTGCGATAAGGTCATTTTTAATGACCTCGGGAGTTGAAACGCAGAATTTTGATTCAGCCCAGAGTTTTTCGCGTTTTTCATGGGGAGTTGTTCCCGTGAACATCGCGATATCATTTTCATCAATAATCAGATTTTTTGAAAAATAGCGATAATGCTGCTCAACAAGCGGTTTTGTCGGAGCAAGCATCAGAATTTTTCCTTTCTCTATACGTTCTGCTGCCGCGAGCAAAGCGATGGTTGTTTTTCCCATACCTGTCGGAAGAACAACCAGAGTATTTCCTTCAAGAGCGTGCTTTGCAATATTTGTCTGATAAGCACGCTCCTCTATTGTATTTTCGGGAATATTTTTTCTTGAAATATAGTTCATAACATATTTTCGCTGAACTCGACTTTGCCTTTGATTAGTCTTGGGATTACATTAACGAAATCTTCATAGCGTCCTCTGACCTGTTTCATAGAGTCACGTTCACGAAGTGTGACGGTCATATTTTCAAGACTGTCGTAGTCGACTGTTATACAGTAAGGTGTTCCAACCTCGTCCTGTCTTCTATATCTGCGTCCTATTGCGCCCGCATCATCGTATTCAGCCTGAATACCTTCATCCTGAAGTTCTTCTACAATCTTTTTCGCGAGTGTGTCAAGTCCGTCGCGAGCCATGAGCGGTAAAACCGCAACCTGAATCGGTGCAACCCCTGGCTTAAATCGCATGACAGTACGTTTTTCTCCGTCTGCATTGTCTTCTGCGTAAGCGTGTTCCAAGACCATGTAGCAGATTCTGTCAATACCGTATGAAGGTTCGATTACGTGAGGCATTACATCTTCACCGAAGACGTCGACCATTTCATCTTTTACGGTGTACATTTCCGGTGAGACAAGAATTTCCTCACCGTCAAGTTTCAGATGAATTCCATCCTCTGCGGGTTCTGCTGTTGTCATTGCCTCAGCAACGGCTTTTGCTTTTCCGCGGAAGACAGGGCCCATCTTTCCGAAGTTAGGGATGATTGCCTTGTGGTGAACTTTTTTCGGTTCTGAATACTGAACAAAGACTGTGTTTTTCTCGCCCGATACTCTTGAGTGGGCTTTTAAATCATAGTTGGTTCTGTCTGCAATTCCAACGATTTCAACCCAGCCGAATCTGTCGGAGAATGCTTCAGCGTCCCAGCAGTCTGTTGCGTAGTGAGCTCTTTCATCGGGCATGTGCTGTCTGAATCTGATTTTATCCGGGTTGAATCCAACAGTTGTCAGAATGTCGTGTGTCATTGCAACATAGTATGCGACGTATTCGTTTGCAATGATTCCTTCATCGACTGCTTCGCGCATTGTTTTAACAATTGCGGGCGCATCTTTTTCCTGCTGAGCAATTCCGCATAAGGGCATTGCATAATTCGCGTAGCGTGAGAACTGCGGGTGATCTTTTTCGTTGGGGTGAACGAAAATTTCAGCTTCCGCCTGAGTAAATTCACGAAGACGAATCATTCCCTGTCTTGGGGAGATTTCGTTTCTGTATGATTTACCTATTTGAACCGCGCCGAACGGTAAGTGGTCGCGGTAGAATCTGAGAAGTCTGCCGAAGTCAACGAACATTCCCTGAGCGGTTTCGGGTCTTAAGTATCCTTTTCTCTGTCCTCCCGGACCGATTGATGTTGTAAACATTAAGTTGAAGTCGAATACTTCAACGTCGCCCATTTTTTTACCGCATGCGGGACATTCTTTTCCTTTGAGAACTTCTTTGAGTTCTTCTTTGCTCATTGTTCCAGCGTGGGGTATTCCAAGAGCTTCTGCGGCGTGGTCGGCTCTTAAGTATTCACGGCAGTTCGGGCACTGAAACATTTTATCCGAGAATCCGCCGACGTGTCCGGAGGCGACGTAGATAGGCTCAATTCCAACGGTTGGACATTCTATTTCGTAGTAACCTTCCTGAACTACATAGAAGTGTCTCCAGATGTTTTCGATTCTGCGTTTCAGCATTGCGCCAAGCGGTCCGTAATCGATAAATCCTGCGACCGAGCCGTATATTTCAGATGAAGGCCAGACAAATCCGCGCCTTTTTGCAAGTTCCATTACTTTTTCGAATGTGTCTTCGTATTCAGCCATAGATAATTCTACCTTATTTATCGGGTCTGTAATATTATTAATGTGGCTCTTCGATATTTGAAATGAAGCTGGTCAATAGTGATTAAATCAGTTGGACAGACTCAATAGATTAATCCTGATTGAATTCAAACAATTAAAGCCATATAAGTATGTATAAAACTTCAAGAAATTTTACAATTGTAACCGCCGTATTCGTAGTCTGTCTGGTGCTTTCAAATATAATTGCCGCCAAAGTCATCCAGATAGGATTTGTCGAACTTCCCGCGGCAATTATTGTTTATCCTATAACATATTTATGTACAGACATCATCGGAGAAATCTGGGGAAAGAAAAGCGCAAGATTCTTAATCAATCTTGGAATTGCAATTCAACTCATGTCGCTTGCAGTGATATATTTATCAATAGCACTTCCACCCGCGGTTTACATGACCGAGTTTCAGGCAACATACACCGCTGCCCTCAGTTCAACAGCAAGGTTTGTTATTGCCTCACTCATCGCATACGCTGTTTCACAGTCGTTTGATATTTTCGCATTCCACTGGATAAAAGAAAGATGGCATCCTAAATGGCTCAGGAGCAACACAACAATTGTCAGTCAGTTAATCGACACCTCAATTTTCATCACAATTGCGTTTATTGGAGTAGTCCAAAATATTGTCGTAATGATTCTCAGCCAGTATATTGTTAAAGTATGTATCGCTTTGGCAGATACTCCATTCTTCTATTTCTTAACAAGACACGGACAAAAAACAGCGCCTGCCGATTCTGAATAATTATTTCAGAACGGCAATCAGATTTCCTTTTTCGGTTCCGACAACTCTTCCGACAGCATGGCATTTAACCATCATAAGATAGGCTGTGGGTTTGTTGAGATTGTATTCAGTGAGGCTTTCGTAATTTGCAAGACCTTTGGCAATAATAAGCGTTGAATCTTCAACAGCTTTCTTTACTTCGGGAGAGAAAAACTGCGGATGAGTTCCAAGCTGCATACCACCTCCTCCGCTGTAAAGGTTGTCGCAGTAATCTTCAAAATTAATCTCATGAGCCTCGACTAAAGTCAAGTCGTTAAGCATGGGTTTGTCTTTTACAACAACTGTAACCCACGAACCGTTTTCGCGAAGAGCGCGACAGAGATATTTGTCAAAGACAGCTTCCCCGCAGTTATCTGTGAAGAGAACCACATTTTTTGTGAGTTTCAGAAATTTATCCGAATCATCAAGCGCGAGACCTTTTTCAAACATTTGGTCGAAGAACTCTGTGAAGTTTTTTGCAACGTCGTGACCTGTTACACCGTAATCTATAGCATTGCCGATGACTGAGGCTGTTATCCAGTCGTGAATTGTTTTGAGTTTTGGGCTGACTTTTTTTACAACTTCTTCAGCGGTTTTGTTGTCTCTTATTTTTATTTCGCGGTAAAGGTCTTCTGTTCCGAGTTCAGCATAATTTTTTCTGTGAACCGCGCCCGAAACAACTGCTGCCGCAAGAGTTTTTTCTGATTCGCAGTCATAGACTTCAAGGCAGTCAGATACAATTTTTTCAACGCGGGATCTGTCTTTTTCTACGAGCTGCGACTGCTGTCTCACTTTATTTAACAGACAATCTCTGCATTCGGGTGCAAGTTTCATTTTAATTTCTCCAAAACAGTAATGGGGCCGCCGCGATTTGAACGCGAGTCAGAAGACCCCCAGTCTCCTAGGATTCCAGGCTACCCTACGGCCCCTCATTTGCTCTTACTTTATTGTTCGTTCTTGGGTTAAATACTTCGTTTTTGGATGCGGCTGCAGGATGAGTTTGTGCAATAGCGGAATCTGATATTTAAATTAATTGGAAATAGTAATTTGTTGATATTCGGGTGTTTTTTGTT
>JAUNXW010000005.1 GCA_030539595.1 Methanocorpusculum sp.
CAACGCTGAGCGGAGTGATAAACGGAGCGAAGCCCCAAGTTAGTTGAAATAAAACCAATCACACATCAATCTCAAGACTGACATCAGCGCATCTAACCGAATGGGTAAGATAACCCATACTCACAGTATCGATATCAAGACCCGCGTATTTTTGAAAATCATCGGGTCTTATACCGCCTGAAAGTTCAAGAGAAACTTTCTCTCTGAGTCCTTCCTTAACCAGAGCCTCAATAGCCTCACGGATTTTATCGACAGACATATTATCAAACATCACAATATCCGCTCCGGCTTTCGCAGCAGAAACCGCGTCTGCAACAGACTCAACCTCGCACTCAACTTTTTTATCCGAAAACGCCCTGCACTTTTTCACCGCATCGGAAACCGACATAAACGTCCTGTGAGTATCCTTAATTAAAAAAGCATCCGACAAATCATATCGGTGAGAGAGACCGCCTCCTAAAACAACAGCCTTCTTATCAAAAAATTTCAGTCCGGGCGCTGTCTTTCTTGTCGCGGAAACTTTTACGTGAGAGTTAATCACTTTCACAAGTTCAACACAGCGCGAGGTTTCGGTTGCAATCCCGCTCATTCTCCCAAGCAAATTCAGACAAGTTCTCTCAAGAGAAAGAATAGCGCGAACGCTTCCGTTAAGAGAAATAATTTTATCAAATTTATGTGCTGTGCAGCCGTCAGAAATCTTCGACTCTGCTTTCACTCCGAAATAATTAAAGAGCCAAACACACTCCTCAACACCTGCCAAAACCAAATCTTCACGCGCCTCAATTCTCGCGCTGACAATTTTATCATCAATCAGCGCTTCGGTTGTGATGTCGCCGTTTCCCGCATCCTCTTTGTAAAATGACAGAAGTTTATCTTCTATCTCCTTATTCATTTAGAGACCTCAATCATCCGCTCAATTGCTTTCCTCGCACGTGAGGAAATATTTTCGGGAACTTCAACTTTTGTCGTCCCGTCGCGGAGTGAGATATATAAATCCTCAAGCGAGATAAATTTCATCGAAGGGCATATTGCAGATTCGGTTACATGGAATATTTTGTCCGGGTATTTTTTCTGAAGCGGGTGAAGTATTCCGCTTTCTGTGATAATTACCCATTCATCCTTATCCCCGCAGTTTCTCATCATATATCCGGTTGAACCGACAAGGTCGCACTCAACCTGAACTTCTGGAGAACATTCGGGGTGGCAGATAATGGTTGCTTTCGGATATTTTTTTCTTGCTTCAATCACATCTTCTGCCGTAAACTTGCAGTGGGTGGGACATCCTCCTCCTCTTGGAACAGGGATTATTATTTTTTCGGGAAGCTGGCGTTGAACCCATTCGGCAAGATTTGAATCAGGTCCGAAAAGAACAGTGCTGCTTTCAAGAGACCTGACAATATCTGCGGCGTTTGCAGATGTGCATGTTATATCACATTCAGCTTTTGTTGCGGCGGTTGAATTGACATAGACAACAAACGGTGCATTGAAATTTTGTTTTTTTGCCTGCTTAACCGCTTCGGGTGTAAGCTGGTCAGCAAGAGAACAGCCCGCATCCGTTCTCGGACACAGAACAGTTTTTTCAGGCGAGAGAATTTTTGCCGTCTCTGCCATAAAATAGACACCGCACATTACGATGAGATTTTCTTTTGCATCTTTGGCTTTTCGTGCGAGTTCAAGGGAGTCACCTGTGATGTCTGCGACGTCCTGAATTTCTGTGGGCTGATAGTTGTGCGCTAATATCAGCGCTCCTTTTTCTTTTGCAAGTTTTCTGATTTCTTCTGCGTAGTTCATGCTCCAATCACCAGCGGGTTGTCAAGATTTCTCAATAGCGTCAGAATCGACAGAGCCGCGAGGTAGCTTGTCGCGGGGTTGTCGGGTGAAGGTAAGTTTCTTATGCGGACATATGCTTCACCGAATTCTCCTTCAAAAAATATTTCATGCATATTTCTGTCTTCGTTTGGATCCATCCAGAGTTCAACGTCGACATCTCTTCCGCAGGCAATAGATAGAGATTCAGCTACATTTGTGTTTTTTGGGTATTGGTGAACGCAGTCGTAGGCTTTGCCTGAGAACAGTCTGGTTTTTTCATCCGCTTCACGCGATAGAGATTTGGGATTTTTGGTTGTTCTGAGCATGAATTTGTCAATTCTTGCGGTCTGTCCTACTTTTATGTTGTCGAGACCGATTATTGCGCCTGAGGGTATGTGTATTTTTTTATTGAGGCTGCGGGCTGTTTCTATCAGTTCTTCGCGGAAAGCTACGTCGGCTAAAGCTCCGACGCTCATGATTACAATGTCTTTTCCGCTTTTGAGAATTTCTTCCGCGTGTTCTGCGGCTGCCGCAACGGATGCGGCTTCAACTATTATATCTGTATCTTCAAGCAGAAATTCCGTAAAACTGCTGAAGGCTTTTGCTCCGAATTCTTCACCGAATTTCTCGGCACGGTCGGGCAGTACATCAAATACGGCGGTTATTTTGAAATTATCCTGACCTTTGGCAATTATCTTGCCGATATTTCCGCAGCCCAGCAGTCCTACATTAATCATATCTACAAAGTATTACTCTGATGGTAGTTAAGGATTGTCCCATGAGTTAAGTATCCGTTTGAGGCTATCAAATAGCGGAAACATAAAGCTCGCTCTCCTTAAAAAAAAGATTATTTAAAGCAGATTGGAAGCAACGAGGTCATCATAAATCTTTTTCACCGCGCGGCGTGCATCTTCATCGGGTTTCTTTCCTCCTGTGATAATCAGTTTGCCCGAACCGAATAAAAGAACGACAACCTTCGGGTCTTCAAGACGGTAAACAAGTCCCGGGAACTGTTCGGGCTCATACTCAATTTTATCAAGATTAAAGCTCATCGCGATTTTGTTCAGATTAAGATGCGACCCCAAATCAGCGGAGGTAACAATATTTTGTATGCTGTATGTGGGATTGTCGATTATGTCTATATTCAGGCTCTTGAAGAGTTTCACGAGATATGCAAGTCCTTTGTTAAGGTTTTCGACACTCTTTGCGCCGGTTAAGACAACTTTGCCCGAACCGAAGACAAGCGCCGCAATTTTTGGGTCTTGTATGCGAAGAACCACGCCCGGAAATCTTTTCTTATTGTATTCAGCCCCGGGGATAAGCGATGCAAGCGATACTAAATCAAGTTCGTCGTTTAGTTTGGTTGAAGCCACGACATTTTCAATCTTGAGTGAATTCTCTGGGTTGCTTGACATATTTATAAAGTAGTGCAGAATAGTATTTAAATACTCGTGTCAAAAACCGCAGCGTAAAAATGTGTGATTCAATATCAATAAACGCATCTTACGGAATAAAATTTCAAAACAGGTAAAAATTATATTTATTTTGTTCAGTCGTACTCACGCCAGGTGTGGTGGCATTTTGTGCAGCGGAAGAATCTTACCTCTGATTCATCCGCGCTTCTGAGCTGTCTGAGCCACCATTCAGCAATTCCATGACCGCAGTTGGGGCATTTTATTGCCATTGTCGGTTTGGTTTCAATCTCTGCGCCGTCTTCGACGATTAAGATTTCATTTTCCTGCATGTAGGCTACTTTCTTCATCTGTTCTTTTTCGTCAGCAGAGATTGTCTCGGCGTATCCGCATTTTGTGCAAACAAGCTGACCGTCTTTTGATTTTAGTAATTTACCGCATTGCGGGCAGAACATCATAGTACTTATATTTTTATTTTATAGGTTAATTAACATAACCTAAAAAAGTTCAAAAAAACGGTTTATACGGTCTCTTTACAAATCCGTGTGTTATGATAAATTCAGGCGCAGAATACGGATTTATGATTGATGTCGTAAGAGTGCGACCTGAGAAGAATCAAACTCTCTTCAACCGCTGTTGCCGCTGCAAGTATTCCAAACGCAATGACTACCCAATGAGGCATTTCTCCTATGTAAATACAGACGGGGACAATTACAATAAGGCAAAGAGCCGTAAATTTATTTCCGAGTGTGTGAATGAATCCCCATCTTTTGAATTTACAGCGTGTAAGAATAAAATTCGCAGTCCTGACGGCAGCAACGATTATCACAACCGATAGAACAACAGGATCTCCTGCAAGATTCAGACCGACAAACGCGGATATTACTATTACCGCGAAATACATGTGGTCTGCAATGCTGTCTAAAAGAGCGCCTTTTTCTGTTTCAACATGATATTTTCTTGCGAGGAAGCCGTCGAAGAAATCAGTTAAGCCGGTTATTATATATAAAATTATGAAAAGAACAGGCTGCCATAGTAAAAAAAGCAGCGAGACGGAGAGGAACATTCTTGAAACGGAAAGTATGTTCGGGATATTTTTCATGATTTTCATTTAGCGCCGCCGAGATTTTTTACGACTTCTATTTCATAAGTCATTGTCTCGCCTGCAAGCGGATGATTTGCGTCTACCGTGATTCTTGTGTCGTTTACAGCCGCAACGGTTACCCTGCATTTTTTTCCGAGAACATCAACGGTGATTATGTCTCCTTCTTTCGGTTCGTTTTCGAGATTGAGTTTTTTGCGTTTTATGGGAATGATTAGTCTTTTGCTGAATTTGCCGTAGGCTTTTTCGGGCGGTAAGACTACCGTGATTTTGTCGCCTTCTTTTTTTCCGATTAGGGCTTTTTCAAATTCTGGATTTATCTGTTTTTGTCCGAGCGTGATTTTGATCGGCTCACCCTCGTATGTATTTTCAAATATTTCACCTGATGAGCGGATGCTTTTGAAGTGCAGAAGCAGAGTGTCGCCTTCGGATATTACACACATTTACTGTTATGTTTGTTTTTAGGTTACTTGATGGTTGTTGTTGAATTGTTGAGTCTGACAAATTGTGAAAAAAATATGTTGGATAAGATTTATTATGAACAAATTTTGATTCACTAAAAAAAATTAATGAATAAAAATCAGTCCGCAGACTTTTTTGCGGAAAGTCTGTATACAACCGAAAATATAAGAACGATTAACGGTGAAGAAATAAGTGTTCCAATTCCCGCAGGACCCAATACAATAGCAACTCCGTTCTCCGCAATAAGTGCTGTAAGTATAAGATGGATAATTTCCACAATGACCGCAACGATTACAGAAATAAGGACGGTCATCTGTTTTCCGCTCTTCTTAAACCAGACATAGACAAGAGCTGCGATAATTCCCGCAAGAAGTGTAGCTATAGTACACGGAATCAATGTAACTCCGCCTGTTGTTAGTCTGAAAGCAGCTCCAATTATTCCCGCGCCTATACCTATTACCGCACCAAACCATAAACCGCCTGCAACAGGTCCGAAATCTCGAGAGTTCACTGTTACACCGTTGAATGTTGTTCCCGCTGCAGTTCCGATAACAGATGCTGCACCGAATGCTGCAATTCCGATTACATACTTTAGCCACTTAGAAATTTTTTTACTGTCCTCGCTGAGTATTCCGGTTTTGCCGAAGATAAATGCGAGAACCGCGGCAATTACAATGTTTACGATAAGAAAAATAACTATACTTAATGTTTGATCCATAATATTGCCTCTGTCTATTTATGTAAATATATGATTTTATCTGTATTAATACAGATGATGGAAAATAATATTGGGGGTTACATCAGAAATTATTTCATTGTCGCAAACATTATTCCTTTATGATTCAGTTTTGATAAAACAATCACTTTATTCAGGTCAAGATTCAGCGCCTTCGCAATTCTTCTGCCGTATTCCTCATCAGCGAGATAGCACTGGGTTGCATGTCTGTATTTTATATTTTCAGTTACGGGGGCAATGCTTCTTGCGGTGTTTTCAATAAGCAGTTCCTTCTTATCTTCGGTCATCAGCCGATACAAATCGCCAGGCTGCTTGAAACAGTCATCCGTATAATCCTTAGGCTCATAGCGGTCGATACTTCCATTAACAGCAAGCGCCGGCTCTGCAAAATCAGGCTGCTGTTCCCATTCGCCGTAACTGTTGGGTTCATAGCCCTTGGCAGCTCCGAAGTTTCCGTCAACTCTCATCTGACCGTCGCGGTGATAGTCATGAACATTGCATTTTGGTTTGTTTACCGGAATCATCATGTGATTAACGCCGAGCCTGTAGCGCTGTGCGTCTCCGTATGCAAAAAGTCTGCCCTGAAGAAGTTTATCGGGAGATAAACCTATCCCGGGAACAACATTTCCGGGGTTGAAAGCCGCCTGCTCAACGTCTGCGAAATAATTCTCAGGGTTTCTGTTCAGTTCAAGAACACCAACTTCAATCAGCGGATATTCTTTATGACTCCATACTTTTGTTATGTCGAACGGGTTCTCTGTTCTTGCATCGGCTTCTGTTTCGGTCATAATCTGAACATACATAGTCCAGCGCGGGAAATCTTTTTTCTCGATAGACTCGAACAAATCTTTCTGATGGCTTTCCCTGTCCTGACCTACTATTTTTTCAGCTTCTTCGTCTGTAAGATTTTTAATGCCCTGCTGGGTTTTCAGATGGAATTTTACCCAGTATCTTACGTTGTCTTTGTTGATGAAACTGAATGTGTGGCTTCCAAATCCGTGCATGTGGCGATAGCTTGCGGGAATTCCTCTGTCAGACATTACAACGGTTACCTGATGAAGCGCTTCTGGAAGTGCTGTCCAGAAATCCCAGTTGTTCTGAGCCGAGCGCATGTTTGTTTTCGGGTCGCGTTTGACTGCGTGGTTTAAGTCAGGGAAATGAAGCGCGTCTCTTATGAAAAAGACAGGAGTGTTGTTTCCAACCAAGTCCCAGTTGCCTTGTTCTGTGTAGAATTTTATAGCAAATCCTCTGATGTCTCTTTCAGCGTCAGCCGCACCGCGTTCTCCGGCAACTGTTGAGAATCTTACAAAGACGTCGGTTTTCTTGCCGACGCTTTCAAAAATTTTTGCTTTTGTGTATGCTGTGATATCTTTGGTGACAGTGAATGTACCGAAAGCACCTGAACCTTTTGCGTGCATTCTGCGCTCGGGAATTACTTCGCGATCAAAGTGGGCAAGCTTTTCCATGAACCAGAGGTCTTGTAAAAGCATTGGTCCTCTTGCTCCGACAGTCAGCGAATTCTGGTTGTCAGATACGGGCGCACCACTGTCCCGTGTTAATTTTTTTGATTCGTCCATGATAGTTTTTAGTTGACGTGTCAGGGATATATAGTAAAGTGTTGAGGCAAATTGCCGCCAGAGATATTTCACTCAAATTATTCAAGCCTGTATTCAAGTATAATTCAGACTGATGTTTGTATATCAAACAAACCAAATAAATTAATTATGATATATCGATAATGATTATTAATATATTATTGTATTATTTTTTGTGTCTGATTGGAAAACAATTAATATATCTCAGAACCGATATTGTATCATATGACGCAAGACACTTCATCGATATCTTCAATAACAATTCTCCCCGGAAAAACACGTGACGGCAGTCCCGAGAAGTTTGACGCACTGATAATTCGCCCCGGAGATACACTTTCGATTGTCGGACCTACAGGTTCGGGAAAAACCGCTTTAATCAATGATATAGAAGTCTTTGCCAATTGTGATACCGTAACCTCCCGTAAAATTCTTGTTAACGGTGTTGAACCCGATGAGGCAATGATTCGCGACCCTGCAAAAAAACCCATAGCCATGATAACACAGAACACCAAATGCCTTGCTGACCTTAATGTCTGCGATTTCCTCACGATGCACATGCACTCACGTCGTCTCATCGATGATGCTGTTCTTGAAAAAACCATTGCCATGGCAAATGAATTTACAGGTGAAAAAATCACCGGAGAAATGAAAATGAGTGAACTCTCAGGCGGTCAGACGCGGTCATTGTTCATCGCAGACGCCGTTGTAATCTCAGATACCCCGATTCTTCTGCTGGACGAAATAGAAAACGCAGGTATCTTCAAAGACAGAGTCATCGAAATTCTCCGCGAAGACAAAAAAGCCATCATCTTCGTCACCCACGATCCATATGTTGCCCTGCTTACCGACAAACGCATCGTTATGCGCAACGGAGCGGTTCAAAAAATTCTACTGCCTGGTGATGAGGAGCATAAAGCACTTGAAAAAATCGCAGCTATGGACGCCGCAATATTTGACCTCCGTGAAAAAATACGCAAAGGCGATTTGGTCACTGATGTTGTCGGAGTTATCGCATGACAGTAAAAATAATCTCAGTTGCCGGTCCGCCGAGTGCAGGAAAAACATCCGTCATCAAACAAATCATCCGCGCTTTGCAGCCACGTCGCGTTGCATATCTGAAAATTGATGTAGTCGCCGCGTTTGAAGATATTGAACTCTCACGCGAGTTCAGTATTCCTACAAAAAAAGTCTATTCAGGTGACATGTGTCCTGACCACATGGGAATCATGGTTCTCCGCGACGCAGCACTCTGGGCGGAAAAAGAAGGAGCTGAGTACCTTCTCTACGAAAGTGCAGGTCTTTGTCTTCGCTGCACTCCTTACACAGTTAATTCGCTCGGTCTTTGCGTAATATCCGCTATCTCCGGAACGCACGCCCCGCTAAAAATGGCGCCGATGATTTCTTTAGCAGACATCGCTGTCGTTACCAAAATCGACCTTGTTTCGCAGGCTGAAAAAGAAGTATTCCGCGAACGCATACGCGAAGTTGCACCTGCGGTTGATATAATCGAGACCAACGCCCTGCAGGGAAGCGGACTTAGATATCTGATGAAAAGAATTGAAGCAATGCAGGCTCCGTCAGAAAAAAACGATTCTCTTCGAGGTGTGCCGCCGCTTGGTGTCTGCACAATCTGCATCGGCAAAAAAGATGTGGGTTGGCAGGAACATTTCGGTGTAATCCGCCCGCTTGCTTCTCCTGAATCACTCTATCGAGGTGAGTAATCCTGCTTCCGGAAAACAGAAACTGCGGCTTCTGCGGTTTTGTCTCATGCAGTGCGTTTAGACAGGCGGTAGCCTCGGGCACAAAAGAACCGTCAATATGCCCATTTTATGAAACAGATTCTGTTGCCGCTGATGAAGATATTCTGCACAAAGCATCTTTTACCGGAACAGATATCAGTGCACACCCTTACGACTTTGTTCTTTCTCCGCTTCCAAACGAACCGTCAGCACGAAAGATTGTTCTTCCGTTCAGGTCTGACATCGTCGAGCGGAAAGGAATATCTGCGGGAGACATTGTAACCGGTCGACCGACAGGTGCGGGATGTCCTGTTCAGCACGTGATATCGGTGCTTGACGCCGACCCTGAAACCGGTCTCATCACTGGTCACGTTGTAGGTCCGCAGTATTCCCGCAACAACCCTGATGTGATTGATGTTTCCATGTATCATATGATAGGATTTGAAGGCATCGCCTCACACATTACCCTCACCCCGACCTTCGGCATCCGCCATGCATTTCTGCCAGGATTCTGTATGATGCAGAGAACCCACACAGGTATAGTAAATATGATATTGGAAAAAGAATACGGGCTTCACATACGCATTGAAGGAGTTGTGATTTTATGAAAAATGTAATTACGGCAAGCGAACTGAAAAGCCGCGTACGTTCAGGCAACGCTCCTAAACTCGGTGAGATTGACGCTGTCACCTGCGGCACATTTGGAGTAATGTCTGGAACTGCTGCAATTTTTTCGTTTGCCGCAGCAGCACCAGGAACATTCAACCGTGCTGAAACTGTCTACCTTAACGGAGTGCCTGCTACTGTCGGTCCGTGCCCAAACGAAAACAACGGCTTTATTGACTGTATCGTAAACGGTACATCTGTATCGCGGAACAACCGGAGGTACAGCGGCGGTCATCTCTTTGCAGACATGGCGGCAGGGAAAACGATAATTATTGAAGTGAAGACCGATAACGGTATTCTGACGCTTTCGCGCAATGTCAGAGATTTTTCTACTGCCCGGCTTATAGTGACCCGCGGCGCATTCAAAAATTATACAGCCTTCGTCAACCGTTCTTCAGAAGATGTAAAAAGTATCTTTTCTGTTCTGCCGTTTTCCCCTCTTGGTGCAGTTGCGACTTTTTCCGGCTGCGGTGAGATAAATCCTCTGGAAAACGATCCAACACTGCGGTTTCACTCGCCCGGTACCCGCGTGCTTGTTAACGGTGCGCCCGGTGTTCTGCTCGGCTGCGGTACCCGCAGTTCACCAGAACATCCGAATCTTTCTGCTGCAGCAGACATTGCTGAAATGGATTCGGATTTGATGGGCGGATTCTCTTTTGCAGACAGTGCGGAGTGCCTGACTTCAATTGCAACCGCAATCCCGCTTGAAGACTCGGCAGCACTTGCCGCCGCATCTGTACTTGATGAAGACATTGCTCTGCCTGTAGCAGATGTCTCCGACCGTATACCGTTCACATCATCGACCTACAGCAATGCATGGGCGGGTGACCTTCGTCCTGTATCTCATCCAGAAAACTGCACTAACACCTGCAAGGTCTGTGCTGCTGCGGTCTGCCCGCGATCAGCCATAACCGATGAACGTACAATTACATCAGCCTGCATGGGATGTATGACATGCACTGTTGTCTGTTTACATAATGTGTTCACGGGAGATGCGGGAGCATTACGCGCTGCAGACGGCAGCAGATACAGGATTACTCTTAGGCAGTCAGACCGCATCAGAGGAGAGCGGGCGGCACTGCGGCTTAAAGAACTTATTGTTTCGGGAGAGTGGAGAGGGTAGAATTATGGGTGATTATCTTCTGCGCTGTATTGAAGGCGGCGAAATTCTGCCTGAGCATTACACACTTTCCTGCCCGTATCATCCTGGTTTTATCCGCACCGAATATAAAGCGCGGCAACTTAATGTTCATGCAAAAGAGCCCGGGCTGTTCAAATATATTGACTGGCTGCCGGTTCACTCATCACTTCCCACACGCGCCGAACCTGTAACATTTGAAAGTCCGCAGCTATCACGCGAACTTGGATTGAAAAATCTCTATGTTACGTTTACGGGATGGTATCCAAAACGAGGGTGTTTTGCAAAAACCGGTTCGTTTAAGGAACTTGAGGCACTGCCTACGGTGGTGCGGTTAAGAGAGAACGGAGGCGGCACTCTGGTTGTTGCTTCTGCAGGCAACACAGGCCGCGCCTTTGCCCAGATGGCAGTAGATTTCGGTCAGCCTGTTGTTCTGGCAGTTCCGAAACGTTCGGCAGACTCAATTTGGACAATTGGCAGCGCAGCAGACGGTCTGATTCAACTGATAGCTGTTGACGGCGACTACAGCGATGCAATTGCGGCTGCCGATGCTCTCTGCCGCGAACCAGGATATTTCCCTGAAGGCGGCGGTAAAAATATAGCGCGCCGTGACGGAATGGGAACTGTAATGCTGTCTGCAGCGGTTCATCTGGGTCGTCTTCCGGACCATTATTTTCAGGCAGTCGGCTCTGGTACAGGCGGTATTGCGGCATATGAAGCAGCCATGCGGCTTGTTGCTGACGGTCGTTTCGGCAGTATTCTGCCGAAACTTCATCTTGCGCAGAATACACCGTTTACACCTATGGTTTCCGCATGGAAGGAGCGTAGACGTGAAATTATGCCGTCTGATATGCCGAATGCAAAAGAAGCAGTTGACGTAGTGTCTGCTCATGTTCTGACGAACCGCAATCCGCCTTATGCGGTTTCCGGAGGAGTTTATGATGCTCTTTCAGCATGCGGCGGGGATATGTATGCAGTATCCAATGCAGATGCCGCTTCGGCTGCAGCACTCTTTGCAGAGGCTGAAAACGGAACTGATATTGACCCTGCGGCAGCAGTTGCATTAGCCTCACTGATTGAAGCTGCAGAAAATGACAAAATAAATCCGTCTGATACGGTTATATTTAACTGCACCGGCGGAGGATACAATAGGATTTTTGCAGAGTGCGCGCCGGTTAAAGTTCCAGTAAACATAACAATTCATCCGGGAGAAAAGATTCAGTTATGAATGAAGAAGCAGTTATTCGGATTTTGAAGGATGCGGGCGTAGAATTTGCTGTATCGCTTCCATGTGACAAGAATAAACGATTTACGGCAATGCTGCCAGATGCAATGCACACTGTTACCCTCGCAAGAGAAGAGGACGGTGTTGGTATATGCTCAGGTCTGGCTCTTTGCGGGCGTCGGGCGGTTCTTTCAATTCAGAGTTCAGGTATAGGAAATATGATGAACGCGCTTATGTCGCTTACTTCATTATATAATCTGCCGCTTCCTGTCCTCGCAAGCTGGCGGGGCGTATGTAATGAGGCTATCTGTGCACAGATTCCATTTAATGAGCCGCTGCCGAAACTTCTGGATGTCTATAAAATTCCGTATCGGATTATAGGTCCAGATAATATTTCAGATATTGCAGAAGTTCTTGACATCGCTTTCAACGGTAATACACCTGCGGTTGCGCTGATTCTGCCAAGCTGCTGGGGAGATGGCAAACCTACATCTCCTGTTTTATATTCACCCCGCAACTTTTCGCAGCGGTCTCTTGAACTTCCAGCATGCGGCTCACCAAAGGCAGCCCGCAAAGAAGCGATTGAAGCATTCGCAGCGGCTGTACCTGCGGATGCGCTTGTGATTTCCAATATAGGAGTTCCTTCAAAAGAACTCTATGCGGCAAATGACAGAAACGGCAATTTCTATATGCTCGGCAGTTATATGCAGGCTTCCGCTCTCGGTCTGGGCTGTGCTCTCGGCTGCCCGAAGAAGCAGGTGTATGTGCTTGACGGTGACGGAAGTCTGCTCGGTTCGGCGGTTTTACCTGTCGCAGCAGCCGAGCAACTGCCAAATCTGCATATTATTGCTCTTGATAACGGTA
This sequence comes from Methanocorpusculum sp., assembly GCA_030539595.1. Lineage (GTDB taxonomy): Archaea > Halobacteriota > Methanomicrobia > Methanomicrobiales > Methanocorpusculaceae > Methanocorpusculum. The sequence continues at coordinate 12,749 of JAUNXW010000005.1, forward strand.
CGTTCGGCAGTACCGGAAATCAAAAGTCGCCTGCGTACGCGGTTGCGGATATCGGTCTTATGGCATTGGCTGCAGGTATCAGTGATGTTGTTCGGACTAATTCTCCAAAGGAATTACCTGAATTGCTTGATGCTTCTTTTGTGCATATGATAATTAAGCCCGGAAACTCTGATGCTGTTAATATTCCTCTGTCGCCGCAGGAGATACGAATGAGGTTTATGCTTGAAATAGGCGCATTGAAAAATGATATGGTTTAATTCTCAAAATCTATTTTTTTCTGAATCATGGATAAATCAATTTCGGAACAATACTTGTCTGATGATTTTTAATCTTTGAGGACAGCACAGTTTAGCAAACACAATTTTTATCGCGAACCACTCTCCGAAACCTTATTTACAAACAAAAACAAGAATACCTATAATATGACAGCAGGTTTTTTCGATAAGTTCAGCGCAAAAAAACCATGGATTGTTGAAAGCGTAGCCCCGCCGACAACAGGACACGGTGCGGGAATGCAGGTTCCCGAATACAAATCAAGCCCTTACTTCATTGTCGCATCCGTTGAAATGGGAAACACAACAACCAAATGCATCCTAACCGGAACAGACTTAAACGACGGTCACTCATACGTCATAAACAAAACCGTTTCGATGAGCAGGGATGTCAGAAAGCCGAAAGAAGGCGAGACTGTATTTGGGACAACCCTTGACGGAACAGAACTCACACGCGAATCAGTAACGGAACTCGTAAAAGACACACTCATCCAGTGCCACAAAGAAGCCGACCTTGATATAAAAACAGAACTCGACTTCGTTGTAAGAAGTACCGGAGTTGTTGCCGCAATGGATTCACCCGATCAGGTCGGTGAATTCATTAAAGCCCTTGCAGACGGATGTCTGCTTGCAGGCGTTCCGCCAAAGAAAATGACACCGCCGATGGGAATCAACAGTCTCCCGCAAAAACTCAGACCGCACAGTTTTGCAGACAAACTTGTATTCACCGGAGCAGTTGCGGGAGTTACTCCGCCTGTCGGTTCAACGGGCGTTGAAATGGTCGCAAACGAGATGGAAGGAGAACTCGCAATGGCGGGAATCAAAGAAGGTGCGAAGTGGACGGGCGTGGATTTCAGAAACCCGTGTATTTCCATGGACTTTGGAACAACCCTTGACGGAAGAATCACATCTGACGTTGACCCAAACGCTGAAAGCCCGTTTGCAAAGACCATCGGAAACTTCTGCGGACTTGCCGGAGCAGTACCTGATGCCATCATCAGAGGAACGGGACTTGTCGACAAAAAGAAAGGAACAGCGCTTGACTTATTCGGTGAACACTGCAAACCCGCATCAAACCGCTCGTTCAAAAAAGCAAAACCGTACGTTGACCGCTGTATGGAAATCCTCGATATCTGCGAAGTCCCGCGCGACAGAAACCATTTCGGAAAAGTTCCCGTGTGTGCAGACGTCGCAAAAGATTCAGGCATTGCCTTAATCGGTGTTGACATCGGAAAGAACGGAGACAGGACCGCTGAACTTGAAGCAATAGGCGCTGAACTTGCAAAGAATGAAAAAAAGGACGTCATCCGCGAAGTAATCGACAGAGTATGTGCAGGAATGGCTTTGAAAATCATCGACCTCTGCGCAGAAAGAAATCTTGTTCCAAAGAACAGCTCAATAGGATTTACCGGAAGGGCAATTATTTCCGGAAACAAGCCGCAGTATATTTTAGAAGGAGTAACCGAGCGCGGACTTTACGATGATGCGGTTGACCATCTTGTTTTCGTTGACGATGGTCTTGCACGCGGCGCTGCATTAATGGGACGCTGTATGAACAGCATCGGTCATCCAAAATGCCCCATAGGCGGAGTTCGCGGTGGAAAGTGTATAATGTCTAAGAGACAAAAGATAGGGAAGTAAATATGGCAGACGAAATTACAGACGATGACTTTGATTTAATTATTCCTCCGGGAACGCCGAGAACGATTATCCGCGACATTGCGACAAAATACGAAGTTGAAATTGTAAGCGTAACAAGACCTCTGTCTTACGCAAACATGGTGAGCGACGAGCGCGAACTTCTTGCTTTCCGCGGAAAGCAGAACGTAATAGAAGAAGCCAATGAATATCTGATAGCCGAGATAAAGAAGTTCATCGAAAAAGATGAATACGACGACAAATAATTTCTTTTTTTAATGCATTACAAAGAGGCAAAGTCGATTCTCTCCGCTCACAACGGAGCGGCTAACGGTATGAATATTTACAGAGGATGCTCTCACGGATGTATCTACTGCGATTCAAGAAGCGTCTGCTACCATATGGAACACGACTTTGAAGACATTGAGGTAAAAATCAACGCGCCTGCTCTGCTTGAACAGGCTCTTTCAAAAAAGCGAAGCAGATGTATGATTGGAACAGGAGCGATGTGCGACCCGTATATTCCTCTGGAAGAATCTCTTTGCCTCACAAGAAAATGTCTGGAGATTATTGAGCGCCGCGGTTTCGGTCTCTACATTTTAACTAAGTCGGACAGAATTTTAAGAGACCTTGACCTTCTGAAAAAAATAAATTCAAAGGCGAAGACTGTTGCTGCGATGACTTTAACGACAGCGGATGATGAACTCTGTAAAATTATTGAGCCAAATGTCTGCGTGACTTCAAGACGCGTTGAGGTCTTAAAAATTATGCACGAGGTTGGAATTCCCACTATTGTGTGGCTTTGTCCTATTTTGCCGTTCATAAATGATACTGAGGAAAATATCAGAAACATCGTTAAGATGTGCGCCGATGCGGGTGTTTACGGAATTTTGTGTTTTGGGATGGGTGTTACTCTTCGCGAAGGCAATCGCGAATATTTCTATAAGAAACTGGACGAACATTTCAAAGGGCTGAGAGAAGTCTACGAGAAAAAATACGGCGATACTTATTCAGTTCCAAGCGATAAAAATAAGGAACTGATGAAAATTTTCTGCGAAGAGTGCGGTAATGCAGGGATTGTTACGGATACTGATAAACTGTTTTCTTATATGGAAACGTTTGAGGATAAAGGACAAAGAACATTGTTCTGATTAAATTGATGTGTTTTTGGTAAACACATCGATATTGTAGCTTCCGATAGGTTCGTGGCTGAAGAATCTTGTAAAGTAATAATTAATCCAGCCACCGACTGTAGTGATTGACCAGTGGTCAAGCCAGTACTGAAGGCGTATGGTTTTTTTATCGTAACCCTTAAGCGAGTCGTAACTTTCCGTGTCGTGCGAGATAATTATATCATAGTCTCCCGAAAGCAGAGTAGTATCTGCAACCTGCGTTCCGTAATAAGTCATGCGATTCCAGTCATCTCCTCTGAAATACCACATAAACGGCCATCCGTTTTGAGCGGCAATTGCTACTTTATCAGATTCCCGCATCTCATCCATCAGCAGAACCAAATCCTCAGAATTCTGCACCTGAATAATCGGTTCGGGGATATCTGTCGGCGTATACGCAACATAGAATGTGACTGCCAGAAGAATTACCGCAGAGACTGCAAGAACAGGTTTCCACCACTTGCCCAAATAAAGGAAGACAAACGCCGCGACAAAAATCATCGGCAGAAGCTGGTGAAGAGAAAGCCACGGAACTTTTTCGCCGATGTAGCCGTAAGTTATGCAGGCAATTATCGTCCAATAAATAGCGAAGCGGAAAAATTCATTCTCGCGGTTAATAACCATAGGCTCTTTCGGGCGTGCGAATAATTTCGCAACCGAGAACTTCTTCTTCTGAATTTCAGGCTCGGGTGATTCATATGTCTCTTCCGAAACTGTCTCCGCTGAAAGTTTTTCCGCTTCCCTTTCAGCTTTCTTTCTCTGACACGCAGGGTTTGCAAGAAATATTATCAGCCCCGCAACTGCCAGAAGAAGAATGGGCAGTTCGTATAGGATGAAGCACAGAATATAAAACACAGGCGGACCTGCAATTCTCTGCTCGTTGTGCATCGACAGCCAATGAGAAATCGCATCAGGACCTGCGGTTAAAGCGGTCATTGGGAACTGCCAGAACGAAGTATACAGCGTAAAGACTATAGCAAGGAATATCAGAACCGCTATAATTGCATCGCGCACCCATGTTTTCGGCAGAGTAATTCTTTTTGTCCACCAGAGGTAAACAAAGAAAACAAGGAACGTCACAATTATCAGCGGCATATTTTCTTTGCAGCAGAGACCAAGAGCGCCGGCTCCTCCGACAAGCGCAAGATAATACCATTTCCCTTTCTGAATGTACGCCATAAAAGCTGCAACCATCAGAAGAGAGAAAAATATTACAAATACATCGTTTCTGAGGAAACGCGAGAAGTAAACCATCTGCGGAGCAATGGCAACGAAAAGAGCCGCAATACATGCGGTTCTTCCGCTGAGATATTTCATTCTGTAAATCCAGTAAATGAGCGGAATTATTGCGCAGCCGAATACACAAGGGAGAATTCTTGCAACAAGGTCACTTGCGCCGAAGAGAGAAAACATCCCCGCGGTTACATAGTAAAGGAAAGGTCCGTGATATACGGGGTCATAAACATATGACCAAGAAGACATCAGCCCGTATGAAAACCATGCGTGAATGGCTTCGTCGTGATGAAAAAGTTTCAGGTCAAGGAAACAGAATCTCAGAACTACGGCAAGTATTAAGATTGCAAGCATCACGTGCTCGACTTTTATTCGGCTTTTAATATCGGAAATCAGAGGAAGCATTTATGGATAAATGTTTGATGTTACAGAAATAGAATGTTTGTGATAGCGAAGTTTCAGAGGAGACTGTCCAATCGTGAAAAAATCCGTTGGACAAACTCGTACATACTCATGAAACTGCCTGATTGTAAAAATTAGCCGGACAAAGTTTTTCGTAACCCAAAGATAAAATTCGGCTCAGAATAAAAATCCCAGACAGTTTGTCACCAAAAACTTAACCCCGATAAGAATCAGAATTGCTCCGCCGAAAATCTGCATCTTGTTCCCCAGAATTTTGCTCAGCTTGTTGCCGATTAAAACTCCCGCAAGAGAAAAACCGAACGCGACAATTCCAATAATTATCGACGGGATAAGAATCCCTTCACCCATAAGAGCATAACTGATTCCAACAGCCAGAGCGTCAATGCTTGTTGCTACAGCAAGCAGAAGCAGAACTTTCACTCCCGTGAGATTTACCGAATCCTCTTTTCCTAAAAATCCGTCGTAGACCATCTTGCCTCCGATAAAAAAGAACAAAGCAACAACAACCCAGTAGCCGTAAGGGTCAATAATCATTGTGATTGGGATACCGACCGCAAATCCAATCAACGGCATAATAAACTGGAAAAATCCAAACATTGCCCCTGCAATCAGTCCGGTCTTCAAAACATTTTCTTTTAAAACAGCCCCGCCAGCTAAGGATACGGAAAACGCATCCATTGCCAAGGCAGCCGCTATCAAAAGTGATGAGAGAAGCATCTCAATCATTTTTTAATTCTCTTTCCGCTCTTAACTACCGAAGCAATTCCCTCAGGGTCATCATCAACGACAACGATGAACGTCCCGTGACACGGTTTTGTATATGTGTAAATTAATTTATTGTCCTTAATCCCAACTAAAATAGGCGGTATCCCAATAATCACCTTGTCAAGCAGTTTAAATCCGACGGGGACTTCATAGACCTCGCTTGAATTTTCACGGATTAACTCCCTTGCTTCTTTGAAACTGCAGTTTCGAGCCAGAATCTCATATTTCATATTTTCAAGACAGCCCATTCAAGCACCTCATCAAGTTTGGCAAGAAGCGGTTTCGTGTTGTGTGTCACAGGAGCGACAATCTTCTCGGTTTCGTATTCACATTCGTTTTCCAAGTCATAAGCGTGTTCTCCAAAGAAAATCGAGACTATGAGAGAGTTCGCAGACAACGCCGCTACGGTTGATGTATAAGTCAGTCCCGCGTCGTTGTGAATTAAGGAGATGATTAATTTGTATTTGAGCCCGTCGGCAATTTCGTTGATTGTTCGTTCAACGTCTTTGTAGTCTTTAACGTAGAAGCCTTTCATGTCGCTTGCTTTTATAAGCTGACGCGCTGAAGGGTTTGAGGCAACGACAGGATTGTGACCCGCATCTTTTATGAAGTCGGCTATGTATAAAACAAGCGGCGACTGAGCGGGTATCTGAGGACAGCCTATGAAAATTAATACGTCTCCCATTTGGTGTTTAGTTATTTGATGTTATGCGGAATAAATATTGGTTTCAATGCACATTGTTCAATTGAGCGCAGCCGCGTAACTCCTGAATAAAAAAAATCACCGTTTGAAAAGATTTTTGCCGTGCGCATCAATTGCGACAATTACAGGCAGTCTCTTCAAAACAATTTCCCAGACGGCTTCTGCCATTCCAAGCTCATCGAAATGACAGGCTTTCAGCTCCATACACGAAGCTGCCAAAGCCGCACAGCCTCCCGTGAACGCAAAATAAACCGCTCTTCCCTCAAGCTCTGAAACAACTTCATCAGACATTCCACCTTTACCGATTAAACCTCTGACGCCCGCATCAAGCATCGGCTTTGTCAGAGAATTCATCCTCGCAGAAGTAGTAGGACCTGCGGCAATAATTTTTCCGTCGGAAACAACAGGACCGCAATGATAGATAACCGCTCCCTTAGGTTCAAACGGAAATCCTTCCTCAATAATTTTTTTATGAGCCTCATCACGTGCCGTATAAATCGTCCCGCTCAGAAAAACCCTGTCGCCCGCTTTAAGATTCAGGACTTCATCGCCTAAAGGAGTGTTAAGTTCAATCATCTGATGACCTCCGTAAATCTTCTGCAGCACCAGCACTGAATATTTACAGCGACGGGAAGACTCGCTGTGTGACAGAATCCTTTCTTAACTTTTACAGCAAGAGCGGTTGTATCTCCGCCAAGTCCCATTGCCCCTATATTCAGTTCATTGATTTTGTCGCAAAGGCTCTGCTCAAATTCCGTCATTGAATCAATCGGTTCAAGCAGAGCTTCTTTCGCAAGAGATGCCGCCGTATCAAAAGTTCCGCCGATTCCAACCCCCACAATAATCGGGGGACAAGGACGCGAACCTGCTTCACGGACAACACTTAAAACGAAGTCAGGGATTTTATCTGCTTCCGATGGAAGCATCATCTTAATCTGCGACATATTTTCCGATCCCGCACCTTTTGGAAAGACCGTAACCGAAAGTTTATCACCGGGTATTATATGAATCGCAGGAAGTCCTGCCCCGCAGTTGTTTCCCGAATTTTCGCGGCTTATGGGGTCGACAGCGTTCGGTCTGAGCGGAACAGACTTTGTCGCTTTCGCAACTCCGGCAGCGACCGCGTCGTATAACTCCCCGGAGATTGTAATATGCGAAGGAACGGTTAAATAAACAACAATCAGCCCCGTATCCTGACAAATCGGCACATTTTTTTCTTTCGCTATTTTCAGATTCTCAAAAATATTCTCATACTCTCCGCGGGCAGCCTCGCTTCTTTCTTTTTTATAAGCGTGATGAAGAGCCGCTTCAACATCTTTTGGAAGCACGACCTCGCTCTTTTTTATTGCCGCTTCAACCGCTTCGGTAATTTTTTCAAAAAAAGGTGCGGGCATTTGAGCCTCACAGAATTTTAGAGGTAACTGTCATAAAAACAGGACCTCTTAAATCTATTTTGCGCTTGTTATCCGTTATGTAGCGCATTGCATATTCTTCGATTTTGATATTTATATCGCTTGGGTGCTTCGACATTTTGACCTGAACGGAAGTTCCTTCGCCCATACGGGCGGCTTCTTCAATTCTTGCGACCGCGAGGTTGGCGGCTGCGTAAAGGAAGGTAAGTCCTGTGTGCGTTCCTTCTTTGATTACGTCCGCGAACTTTTCTGTGTCTGGAACTCCAAGGACTGCACCGTTTCTGACGTAAATTTCATTCAGCGCGGCAGGACCTAACAGAGTTGAATTCTCTTCCGGCTCTTCAACGACAATCTCAACATTTTTGCCGAAGAGTTCTCCTTTCCATGCAGAGAACGAACAGGGTGAAACAGCTTTACCGTTTTCTGCTGCGGTCTTCATAATCGCTTCAACCGCGTGCTTTCCGGCAATTGTCTGAGCTTCCTCTTTAAGCCCGACACCTCTTGCAATCTCAGCATCCGAATACTGCGGCGGATATAGCTGTGCGAATGAAAGTTTTCTGACATCTTCTGCCTGTGTTAAAACCATAGCAAGACGTTCAACGCCCATTCCAAGATTCATTACGGGAACACCCACACCGTATTCAGCGAGCGCAGCCGGTGAATAAATTCCGAATGTTGCAACTTCAACCCAGCCGTGAACGGGGTGTTTTCCGTAAACTTCGGTCTGAGTTTCGGGCATATAATATTTTGAGCGTTTCTCATCCGGTTGGAATCTGAATTCGGTGAAACCGAAGGCTGATAAAAGTCCCGCGGCAACAGCTTTTCCTTCTTCAACCGTTACGTCTTCGCCTGCAACAATACATGAGGCTGAGTGATAAGTTCGAAGATGTGTTGCATCTTCTTCCTGCTCGCGTCTGAAACAGCGGTCAACGGAAAACATTCTGATTGGCAGAGGTTTTTTGTCCCACATCTGCGAAAGCGAGATGAACCAGCCGCTTGTCATGTGGGAGCGAAGGGTTGTTCTGGATGATTCGGGAACGAGTTCCTTGAATTCGGGGAAGACGCTTTCAAGAATGTGAACGACTACGCCGTCGTCAACTCCTAATGCGACAGACATTTCATGAGTTAAGTCGTCACCGTCGAATTTGCCTTTTTTGTATGCGTGAAGGCATTTCATGAGTTTTTCGCCGGTCTCGGCTTCAATGGGCTTTCCTGTGATTTTTGAGATTTCTTCAAGGCGTTCGTTTGAGATTCCAACGTTCGGGCGCGGTAAGCCCCCAACGTAGTAAACTCTGTCAAGAACCGCAGCCGCTTCAGGTCCGAACTGTCTGTAGACATCCGATTCGTCTATGAATACGGGAACCATCGCTTCGTCAAATCCCATAGACATGTAGGCTGCTCTTAATTTTGCTATTGTGTCGAAGATGGGGTGAACTTTTGCTCTGTGATAAGTATAGCGCGGATAGATTTTTGAGGATGACGGCGGGGTTATTACCGAAGGTCCTTCGTGCCACGCTCCTTCAAAATCTGTTTTTCTGCGTTCTCTGAATTCTTCAATGTCGAATTTCATTTTAAGTGTGTACATGTTTGACGCCTGATTAGATACAATTAACTGTTTTTACTCAGAGCGCTGAATGTTTTCAAGTCGTGAATATTTGTCGAGCAAAGTTTTTTTGAGAATTGTTAGTGATTGTACTCAACTCTAAAAGATTCCAGAAACCTCAATTATCAGAAAAACAATTATCTATCCTCAGCACCTAATTACATACAGTGAAACATTTTCATCAGATACTAATAATTCTGATAACAATAACAGCCGTCTCCGCAGGCTGTATCACAGCCGACGTGCCCGAAAAAATTGCCGCAGTCGAAAACACATACAGCCCGCAGATAATAGAACACGGAGTAACCGAAGGCTTCGCGGGCGAAATAATAGAAATAACCTTCCCGTTCAAAAACCACACAATAAAAAAACAAATAGCAGTATCAAACGAAAAATACAACTGCCTCCCTGACAAAAACTCAGAAGAAAGAACACTCTACGACGGAAAAACCTACCAAGAAAAATACACATACTTCTCTTCGTTCATAAATAACCGCGCAAACCAAGAAATTTATTCGCAGATACTTGACCTCTTCGATAAATACAGCCAAGAATACTCACTCACAAGTGACGAATACATAGAACTCGCCGTCTCCTACGTCCAGAACATAACCTACAACACAAGCTGCAGCTCATCAAAATTCCCAATAGAAACAATTTTTGAAAACAATGGAGACTGCGACGACAAAAGCATACTGCTTGCAGCGCTGCTTTCTGAAAAAGGATACGACACTGCTCTGTTCTTCTTTGAAAAAGACAGGCACATGACAGCAGCTGTAAAAAGCGGAAACGAAACCGCATATCCTCAGGCAAACGGCTACTCAATTATTGAAACGACAGGATTAAACTACGTCGGAGAAATCTCAAAATCCCTAAAACTCTCTGACAACACCTCAATAACAATTTCATCAAAACCCGACGTCTATAAAATCGGAAACGGAGAAATTCCATACACGGCCTCTAACGAAGTCGCGGAAATTCTTAAAATGCGTGAGACCTGTGCAAGCGAAATCAGCAGAATTGACATTCTCATGGACGAACTTTCCGATAAAATCAGCGCGGGAGAATCTTTGCCTCAGCAGTTAGCCGACACCCGCACGTTCAATGAATACGCGGATTTGCACAACGAATACGCATATCTTGCCAACCTCATAAGCAGCGAACCGTTTAACAGAGCCTTCGTCTACAGTCAGGTCAAAAAAATGGAGGCTGATATATTATGAAAATCCTGCCTCTTCTGATTTTTGTAATCCTCCTGACATTTTCCTGCGGGTGCGTGCTCGACACTTACCCAAGTATCAGCGAAGACGGCAATGATTTATCAGTAAAAACAATCGCCATCGACTTCCCTTACAAAGATAAAGAAGTCACAGGCTTTGTTGAATTAAAACTCGCTCCTTATTCGGGCGCGAAATTATCAAAAAAGACTGCGGTGCTTTACGGCAAAACCAAAGACAGCGGCTGGGAGGAAAAATATTACGATGCAATGATTAATGACGCCTCGTTAACCGATTTATACAGCAGGCTCATAGAATTTTTTGATTCCTACTCTGCCGCGAATTCATTCGATTCTGACGAATACGCCGAGATGGTGACTTCGTTTGTTCAGACAATTCCATACAGAACGGAAGAATCCAACACGCGTTTTCCAATAGAGACTGTTGTGGATAATTACGGGGACTGCGACGATAAAAGTATTCTTCTGTCAGGTATTCTTTCAAGAAAAGGCTACGATGTGGCTTTGTTAAATTTCGGAAATCACATGACTGCGGCAATTAACAGCAGCGGTTCTTATAAAATGATTGAGACGACCTCTTATGCGTATATCACGGAAGAGGTGAATCTCTCCGAGTTTAATGTTGAGACGAATGTTCCCAAGATTTACAAAATAGGCGAGGGAATGACTCCGTATTATTCTGAGGATAAAGTCGATGCGGTGCTGAAAACGTACACAAGCCTTCTGTCAGATTGTGCGGTTTTGTATTCTAAAATAAGCGGACTTGAGAAAGTTATTGAAGATCAGAAGGCTTCTCTCAATGAGAGATACGATAATGAACTTCGCATTGCCTGTAATAAAAATATTGATGCCTATAATTCTTATGTTAGTCAGTATAAGAAGAAGTCCGAGGCTTTGAGTAAGCTTTCTTTGGGGAGATATAATCTTGAAGGGGCTTATGAGGTTGTTAAGGGGCTGAGTTAATTTTTTTGAGATGTGCTCTACACTAAAAATTATCTGACAGAAACTCATTCAATTAGTTTATAAATAATCTCGACTATATCTAATATCAATGACACAGAAAGTTAAACTCTCTACAAACATGGGAGATATTGTTATTGAGCTTCGTGAGGATATGCCCATAACTTCAGGCAATTTTGCTGAGCTTGTCGGTAAAGGATTTTATGACGGCGTTATTTTCCACAGAATTATTGACGGATTTATGATTCAGGGCGGAGACCCGACTGGAACGGGTATGGGCGGACCCGGATACAAAATTAAGGATGAGTTTATGGCAGACAACAAGAACAACAAGGGAACAATAGCCATGGCAAACGCAGGCCCCAACACAGGCGGAAGCCAGTTTTTCATCAACCTTGTAAACAATAATTATCTGGATAAGGCTCATCCTGCTTTCGGTAAGGTTGTTGAGGGGATGGATGTTGTTGAGAAAATCGGCAAGGTCAAGACCAATTATAATGACAAGCCGCTTGAAAATGTCGTGATTAATAAAGCGACATTAGTTTAATTTTTTTTTTGGATTGTTATTTTATTGTAAATATATCATACATCTTTGAAAACTTTTCAAAGGAGTGATAGGTTGATGTTTTTTCTATTTTGTTCAGTTCTGTGTCAAGTTTTTCTGCGCCCCATTAGCTTTCTTGTTCTTCGGCAGAGTTGAATACACGAATTATTGTTAAAGATGAGGCTGTCCAATAGTGTAATCTAATATTTAAATAGGAGTTACGCGGTTGCGCTTTATCAGAACTTCACTATTTTTTTGGACTAAGTTTCTGCTACAGTG
>JAUNXW010000118.1 GCA_030539595.1 Methanocorpusculum sp.
CTCTAAATACTTGTTTGACTTCGGCGGTTATCGCAACAATTAATGCTAAGAGTGCGATAACAACGCTGATTCTTTGAATCATCTGTTTTGTGACATTCCACAGGGACGGCAAATTATTGTGTTTTTTTACTTTCACGAAATTTATCAGCATTATCTAAGATTCTGGTAATTGTATCTTCTATTGGTTCATCACCAACACGAAGATTTAACAATTTTTTGTATAACGAGTTTGTTATCTTAATTTCTGGCATGGTATTAGATTCTTATTTTCTTGTTTTTTTAATTGGCTGGAAAACTCCAGAACGAGCCAATTCATCATCAAAGTCTTTACTCTCTGTAAATATCTCGTCACCATGTTCATTAATGGCTATGTCTATCTCATCTGAGGATATATTTTTGTGAAATTCCGTTTTACCTTCTATCTCATCGTGCGAGTGAATAATCACTTCTCCCTCATTATTCCCGTGTTCGCCTCTAAATATAATGCTTGTTGATTTTAATTTACCTTTAAAATCATTAATATAATTATGTGCTATCCAATCCACAGCATACTTTCTCATAGCAAACGAGCCGAATATTGATGTTTGTTGCATTTTATTGATTTGTTCTTGTATTGTATCTATTTTATTTTCAATTTCTGAACTACGAGCAGACACCGCTTTATTCACAGCCTCACGATATACAGGCGGTAATTCAACCACATCAGGAGTTATATCCTTACCATTTTCAAGATAGAGCCTATCCCTCATTGCTCTTCTAATCCATTCATTTAATGAAATACCCTCAGATTCTGCAACTTCGTCGCACTGTTTTTTAAAATCCTTAGTCATCCTGACATTTACTTGCGCAAGTTCTTCGGGGTCACTAATTGTTTTTCGTCCCATAGTTGTGATAGTATAGTTGTAGTTAATTATATAAAGACCTAACTCGTATAATTAACTATAATAATGGTAGAAAATCAAAACACACAGGAGACACACGTCACCTTCTGGATTCCAAATGAAGATTTAGTTTCATTTGACCGCATAGCCAAAGAAAAACGCATTTCAAGAGCGGCACTACTCAGGACATGCGTGTTAGAAGTAAACAGAAAAAACAAGGTAAAATTATGAAAAACGTAAGCAACGCCCGCCCATCAATTATTGACGCCAATCAGAATTTCAGAGCAGGCAATAAATCATTTGTTTCAGAAAGCAAAAAAGTTACCTCCGTAACTGACAACTTCGCACAGGCGTTTTTACCGGACGCTGTTATTGATAGATTAAAGGGAATAGTTTCCAAATCAGAACCTGAGACCACAATTGAGATAACAGACACAGCAGGAGACAAAACACTTAAAATATCAAATCAAGTGACGCAAATCAGCAAAAAAAGTATCAATGTAACAACCCCGTGCTTTTCGTCGGTCAAAACTGAAAACCCGTCCTTTCTCGTCCTCGAAAACAGAAATCGTCCGTCCGCAAGACTGAAGAATGAATTAATGTCGGTCAAAACTGAAAAACAGAACGGGAACAACTCAAAATACGTCGCCAAACATAAAAACGAAGCAATCGAACAACCGCAAATTATCAACGCTGAAGAGTATCAGGATGAATTTTTAACCCTGATGATTCGCGAAAGACAGGCGGGACAAAAGAAACAATCTGCTATAGTGGAGTGTGCTTAAGATGACAGCAGATATTGAGAAAACATGTTGTAACTGTGGTCTCTGTGAACACAACTGCACGAATAATACAAATATGGGAATCTGTCACGATGAGGATAATATTAAAGCTTCACCAACAGGAAAGGGCGAGCCTATTGTAAGGCTTCATAATACTTGTGGAAATTGGCAGGCTCGAACTTGTAACAACTGCAAGAATAACCCTGATAATGTCCTTTGCAGGATTTGTAAAAAAATGAAATGTTGGGTTCCCGAGGGGGCGCAGATATGACCGACAAGAACAAGGCTGTTTTTGGTGTTATTAAGTCATTGAAAGAGCAGAAAGTCACGGCAAGAGAGATAAGCAAAAAAGCGAGGCTAACTACTGGCGAGGTATGCGCACAGCTCCAGAAACTTGTAGATAAGGGCTTAGTTGAAAGATTCTTTGTAGGGTGTCACGAATATGATTATCTTTACCAATTCAAAGGCGGTGAAGAGTAATGCCAGAACTAAAACAGAGGTTCGTAACTTCAGAGGAAATAAAAGCCGTGTCTGCAATCGACCCTATCTATCAGGCAGGCGATAAATTATTACTTCAAAAAGGGATTTGGGTTATCAGAGACAACCCGACCTGTAGAGGTGATTAAATGAATAAGAAAGTTAAAAGCGCCCCTGACAAAGACGCTTTATCTTTTGAGGTTGAGGGTGATAAATCCTCACCTATCTCATTATCTCAACGGGATTTATTCTTTTCCGATGAAATGATACAGACAGCCGCCATTTTTGCATATTGGAAAACCTCAGGAACGACTAAGAGCATAAGAAATTCTGATGTTTACGACAATTTAGGAATGCCTCGCGGTTGCACTCTGTGGGAAAGACGGCAGGAAATTATACCAGCTCAAAGAATATCACGGCTGCTAAAAAAGGCGGGATTTGTCACGATTCGGAACAGCGGAGCAAAAGCAAGATATATCTTGCAGGGAGCGGAAGCATGATTTCACGGCAGGATAAACCGACCTATACCCTGAAGAGACATAACCGCATGAGTAATTTAAAATTAATCTTGGCGGCTCTTCTATGGTTTAATGACCTTGATAAGTGGACTAAAATTATTTACTACTACAACGGCAGAAGATACGAACTTGGTTTATTGTCAATATGTGACGGGTTCCCTAACTATGAACCGCTTGATGTTGAAACTCTAAAAATAATTCTGGAAGACGCGGCAGAATGGAGATATGTTAATTGGTATTATTCGGTTCAGGCAGGGCTTCCTAAGGATTGGATAATAGCAACTCTAAGAACATTTCCGAGGGAACTTCCATTGATTCTACCCGTAAAAACAGATAAAAACATAGGATTTAAAGAGGATGGATGTTTTGCGCGTATGTGCTTGAAAGTCGCTTCTCAGTGGGTGCCTATATCAAATGAGTGATGATACAGCAATAATTAATAGTCAGTCCTCAGATTTGACGAATAAATTTGATTATGCAGAATTGGAGCCAGAACAAAAATTAGAGTTTGTTTTGCCGTTTGAATATATGATTAGTTCAAGCAAGGGCAAATTCTTAATTCCTTCGGACAAAAGGCAATTTATAACTCTGATTGATAGGATTGTTGACTTGAAAAAAGACGGCAAGACAGTATATACAGTTGAGGTAAGCGCAGACCACGAAACACCGCGTCAGTTATTCGCAGACATTGAACCATACTTAAGAGGCGCTGAAGAACCTGATAAAGTAGACTGGATAAGAAGGAAATTTTGCGGAAATAATAACGAAATACCCCCATGGGAAAGAACAGCACCCGCGCGGGATTATCGAAAAATACCATTAGATGAAGTCATATATTCTCTTAATGATGATGGGAACGCGACACGTTTTGAAGCAGAAGCAAAAGGATATCTGATTAATGATATCACCAAAAGCAAACAGGATGGCAACGGTTGGTATGCGTGGGTTAATGATAATCATTGGGAACCCGCAGGTGATAAACTCGGAAAGGCGGAGCGGTTTATAGGTCAGACCATAGAAAAAGAATTTGAGTATTGGCGCAGGATTTACGAGAAAGAATCCGAAAAAGGCGATAATGCAGATAAAGGACTTCTCAAAAAATTGGCGTCATTTGTTCCCGCTTTCATGTCTCACTTGACGCAAAGCAAGAATCAGGGCAGACAGAGGGCAATGCTTGAAATGGCGGCAAAGTCCACAATGCAAGCAGATTTAGACAGTAATACAGACTATGGAATATTAGCCTTCAAAAATGGGGCTATTGACTGCAAGACTGGCGAATTTTACCCAATATGGAGATGTAACGAACTCAAAACCCGTTATCCTCTGACTTATGTAAATGCGTCTTACACTGAGGGAGCGAGACCAAATAAATTTTTGAAACATGTAAAAACCATATTCACTGACAACACCACCCAAGGATTATCAAAAGAAGAAATTAATGAAAAGGCGTGGAAAATTGGATTTTATTTCTTAAGGATGTTGGGCTATATCCTAATAAACGGCAACCCAGAGCAGTTATTTGTATTTTGGTGGGGTGAAGGAGCTAACGGAAAATCTAAAACTATTGACGTGTTGAGTGATATTTTAGGAGTTCAGCACGTAGACGCGCCTATTGATGAAATAGCCGCAGGGCAGGAAGGCAGACCAAAGCCGAAAGTAGCAATAGGATTAGATAAGCGCCTTTTGACATTTTCAGAGGCTTCAAGCAGTGAAGGCAATGCAAACAGCAGCGGAAAAATAAGTTTAGCATTAGTCAAAAAGTTAAGCGGAGAGCATAAAACCGCAGACTTCAGGCGGATGTATCACGAAGGTATGAGCGTTGTTATAAATTGTCTGCCTGTCGGTATAACAAACAAATTGCCGAGATTTGACGGAGAATTAGATTATTCAGCATTAAGGCGGTTGATTACAATTCCCTTTTTCCATAAATTTGAGGGTAAAGAGCGCAAAGAGAACATCGTTGAAGAACTCTTAACTGAAAGAAATGAGATATTCTCTTTGATGGTCGACGAGATGAAAGAATATCTGAATCATGGTTTATTGCCACTTCCCGAAGAGTGTCAAGCCGCTCAGAATGAACTTCTTGCAGGATACGAATATAATCAGTTTGTAACCTCTCAGTTTGAAAAAACAGACGGGATTAAGCCAGAAGACAGAACAAACAGAGAGACCATAAAAACTCTGTTTATGGAGTGGTGCGATGAGAATGGAATTGATATTGATACAACCATGAAGTTAAGCGGTGAAGATGATTTCGGAAACCCCAAGAAAAAAAGAACTCTTACCAAAGCTGAAACTAATAGGTTGTTCAATGCCTTCAGAGTCAACAAAATAAAGGGTAGCAATAGCCACGGAATTAGATATCTCAATTGCAAACCAAAAAAATAATTCAAACCTTTTTTTTTCAATGGAGCACATCTTTTTAAAAAAGTATTCTCATAGATTCAGATATCCAAGTATTGTTATTCTAAACCCATATTAAGCGTATTTTTAATATTTTTATTTACACACGCGGAGTTTTAAAAAGATGTGCTCCATATATAAAATATCTAATTTAAGCCCATTTTATCGAATACTAACCCTTTACG
>JAUNXW010000119.1 GCA_030539595.1 Methanocorpusculum sp.
CGAACTTCTAATAAATTCCTATCAACGCTGAGCGGAGAGATTATCGGAGCGAAGCCCAAAGAAATTTAATCAATAAAAATTAGCGAAGTACAAAACTTAGACTTAATAAAATTAAAAAACCTACACCAAATAAAACCAACACTCCATTATCTCTTCTTCTCAACAGTCTTCCCTTCAAGATTTTTCGGCAGTGGAATACTCGTAACTCTTATAGGTCTGTTGACCTCTTTCGGTTTTTTCGCCCCCTCAATGGGAATCCCCGAGTCCGTCTCCTTAGGGCGCTTGAACTCCCCAACTTTTATCGCGCCGTCTGTCTCTTTAGGTCTTTGACCGCCGCTCACGCGAACAATCCCATCAGTTTCTTTTGGTCTCTGAACACCTGACATTCTTATATGACCGTCGGTTTCCTTAGGTCTCATTGTTCCCCCAATACTTAACCTTGACTCAGAATCTTTCGGGCGCTTGGAATTTCCCGCAGAAATATAACCGTCAAGAACAGAAGATTCAGTCTCTTTAGGACGCTTGCGTTCTCCAACATTTGTGAGGTTGATGCCTATAGTATCCTTGGGCTTATCGTTTCCGCCGATATTTGCCATTCCAACAAGCACACCGTCCTCTTTTTTATCGCGCTTTGGGAGCTGAATTTTAGTGTCGGACTTTTCAAGTTTTTTGGATACACCAACGTTTATCTTCTGATATTTCTTAGGCTGCGGGTTTGTTTTATCAACGTGAACAGCGTCATCTGCATAAAAATTATCATTATTGTATCTTGGCGCGCTCGGCGCTTCATCAAAAATACTGCCCGTTGTGTAACTCTGCGCAGGTCTTTGTACAGGTCTTGAATAATTTTTCACAGGTTCTTCTTCAAAGAAATCACTGTTGTCATCTGCTGTCTGAGCAGGTGCTGATTTAATTATCGGAATTTCATCAACCTCAAAGAAATCATCCGGGTCATCAGAATAATTCTGTTTTTCTGCAGGGGCTTCGGTTTTTATTTCATCAAACCCGAAGAGGTCGTCTGAATCATCCTGCTCTTCAAATTTCTCTCCTTCAAAAATATCGTCATCGTTGGTTCCCGCATTACTCATTTTTTTATCCTCAAAATATTCATGGGGGGCGACATCAATTCCCGCAAGAGGTCTCATTGGAGCGACGTGATTTTTTTCAAAAATTACTTCATCCTTTGCTACATCAAGCAGTGGAATACGCGGAACGTCAATTTCTGAAATGTCGTTTCCCTTGTAAACTTTTTTCTGCTCCTCCTCGTATACCTGTTTAATCTCGTCAAGTTCAGTGATTCTCGGAACATTTTCAATTCCCGCCAGAACAATAATCACCCCCACATACTTTGTTGATTTGACCGGATAATCTCCCGCACGCATTTCAAGCCCCCTTATGCTTCGGTCAATCCATTTACGCACTGTCTGAAAACCTTTCATCGAAAGCTCTTCCGACGGACCTGATATTAAAACAAGGGCTTTATTTGCGGAAGTCAAATCGCAGGGAACCGAGACTTCTTCGTAAACAGCTTTTTTCGCGAGGTCAACAATTCTGGACGTCTTAAGATGACCTTCTTCAAGCATATATTTTTCAAGCCTGAACTTTTTCATAAACCCCGACCAAGAGGACGGAAGTTTTTCCAACGCAAAGCCTATTGCAACCAAGTCCATTCCCGTTAATGTGTTCAAGACCTCGCCCGCGTCAAGAACAACTTCGGCAGAGTCAACACCTTCATCGGAAAATTCTCCCGCTCTGAAAAGCAGACTTATCTGGCGCGAAAGAATTTCATTCAGCATCGGATAATTTTCTTCAATAGACTGAGTTTTGATTAAGCCGGTCATATTTATTGAACCGCTTTCAATTCTCTGAGTCCATGTTTCGTTGTCAAAAATAATTGAAGCGCTCGCAAATCTTCTGATATCTGCAAGTGTTTCTGACGCTCTCGAAGAAATTTTTACGCCTTCTTTTCTCCCCGGAAGTGTGAGAATTGTAAATACAGGGTCTGGAAACGCCTCCTTGAGCTGTTTCAGGACAGAAGGGACGGCTTCTGCCATTCTTCCGCCAAGTCCCGCGCAGACAAAAACGGCGTCAATGTTGTCTATCTGATAATCCTGAAAACAGTCGACAATGTGGCTTACATCAAAATCCGTTCCCTTATCGTTGACATTTTTAATAGGGTCAACGGGAGTTAAAACAATTTTATGGTCTGAATCAATTTCAGAGATACTGTTTATGAATTCTCTGTCCGAATCAAAAACATAAGAGCGTACGCTGTTTACACCGCTTCTCGCATCATGGAGATTAAGTGTTTCAACAATTCGGCAGCCTGCACCGCCA
Source organism: Methanocorpusculum sp. (assembly GCA_030539595.1). Classification (GTDB taxonomy): domain Archaea; phylum Halobacteriota; class Methanomicrobia; order Methanomicrobiales; family Methanocorpusculaceae; genus Methanocorpusculum. The sequence continues at coordinate 2,338 of JAUNXW010000119.1, forward strand.
ACACCAATAAGTAGTGCTCTCATTGTGAATTGTATATTATTCTGTCTTCAAAAGTTATAATGTTTCAGAGAGAATCTCTTCTCTCAAAATTGGAATTTGGCAGAATTGTTTCTTGACCGATATAATATCACAAGAAGAACAATTAAGACGGTAATAATAATTCCTGCGGCAACACCGATTATCAGCGCTAAAGGAACATCTTTAAAGAGATTGATTGTGACTTTTTGTTCCTGCTCAGCTAAAACTTTATATGAGATTTTTTCGGATGAATATCCTTCGTGTGAAGCGCTCAGGTTGATTATTGTTTCAGGAACCTGATTTAATACAGCAATTCCATAGCTGTCGGTAAGACCCTCGGCTTTATCATTTACATAAACGATTGCATTTGGGATTGGTTTGTTGTCACCGAAAACGCTTACAATTAAATGAACCGCGGAATAATTCAGTTTTGTGACAATGTCTCCTGTATTTGTGCTGATTAATATTTCTGACTGATACGGCTCATATCCGTCTTTTATAATTTTAATTGTGTGTGTTCCCGCAGTATATTTTGAAGTAAGCACCGCTTTTCCGTTCGAATCAGAATAAAATGCCCTGCCGTTGTCTATTGTGATTTCAGCGCCAAAGACAGGGCTGCCGTTCTGAGTTTTTACATAAACGGTTGGAGTAATCTCTGTTTTTTTAAGATTAACGATATATGCAGAGTCGCCGCTGTAAATATATTTGGACTCCCTATAGTTATCAAACAAATCGGCAGTGACAGAGATTTCATGAGGCACATTGCGTTTCATCGGATAGTGAATAATGCCTGCTGAATTGGTTTTTCCGGCATCTTCGCCGTCAACAAAAACAATAGCGCCCGCAACAGGATTTCCCGACGGGTCAAGAACTTTTACAACAACCGGTGTCTCCTGAGACAGATAAATAGGAATATAAGATTCATAAACCGTCTCAGTCTTAGAAATATATCCGTTCTTTTCAACAGAAATAGTGTATGATGTTGATGAGTTTACAGTAAATACAGCCTCTCCGTTGACATCTGTAGCCGCGGTTCTGTTAAGTTCGGTTATAGAGACATCTGCCTTTTCAATGGGATTATTATTTGAAGCATCAAAAACACCGACAGTCATCGTAGCCGCTGCTGCAGTTCCGCACAAAAGAAATGCCAGCAGTAATACAACAATCAAACGTTTAATCATAATATTCCCTTGTTCGTCATATCTTATTATTCCATCGGTTGCTTAGGGATTCTTGAAAGAAGCATACCCTCAACAAGAACCGGTCTGCTCACTCTCGCAGACTCAATTGCCTGCGTCAGTCTCCATTCTTTTTCCGCGTAAATAGTTAACAAAGGCTCACCGCGTTTGACCTGTTCTCCGGGTTTTTTGTGGAGATGAAGTCCTGCTCCGTGTTCAACCGGAGAACCCGCAAGCCTTGCGATATCAATTAAGTCTCTGTTCTTAACAGAGATAATATATCCATCGCAGGGTGACGGTATATCAAATGTAAATGAACCAAACATAAGGTCTCCTGATTTTATTTTTGAGTCGCCGCCCTGAATATCAATAATCTGCATCATCTTCTCATGGGCTTTTCCGTTTTTGATAAGTTCAAGTGCAAGGTCAGAACCTTTATTCGGAGCTGCCTTTCCTGTCATCTCAAGTGCGATTCCCGCTATTGCACAACTTTTTTGAATCAGTGAAGTTGCCCCTTCCCCTCCTTCAAGAATACGAAGTGCTTCGGCAACTTCAAGATTAACTCCTATATTTCTGCCAATAGGTGCACCTCCGTAAGTTATGGCACACTCAACTCTTATACCGAGTCTGCGTCCGAGCTCGATAAGTTCATTTGCGAGAACCTGTCCTTCCTTTTCATCGGCAACTTTAGTTCCCGCACCTACAGGAATATCTATTACGCAGGTATCAGAACCCACAGCCATTTTTTTCGCCATTATACTTGCAAGCATCTGACCGCGTGCATCAATTTTCAGCGGATACTCGTATTTTATAATCATATCGTCAGCCGGAGCAATATTTGTAGCCCCTCCCCATACAATTACACCACCTGCTTTTTCGGTCATCTTCTTTATTTCTGATGATGAAAATGATACGGGCGCTAAGGCTTCCATTAAATCAGCAGTTCCTCCTGCGCCTGTTATGGCACGTGAACTTGTTTTTGGAATCAGAAGACCTGACGCGGCAATTATGGGAACGGATATCAGCGTAATTTTATTTCCGGGCACTCCTCCAATTGAATGCTTATCAACGACGGGTCGTTTGGAAAAAGTAATTTTATCGCCTGATGCAACCATCTCACGTGTGAGATATTCAACCTCATCCATATTCATACCGTTGATGTATGCGGCTGTTATGTATGCGGTAATTTCGGAAGGAGATAGGATATTGCCAGTCATATCGGAGACTATTTTGGAGGTCTCTTCACGCGTAAGTCGACCACCGTCCATCTTCTTTCTGATAAATTCAATCGATTCGGGACGTGGAGCTGCGCGAATTTCAATTTCATCACCAGCATCAATTCCGAGATTTTCAGCAGACGCAAGAGATATTTTTGCAGTGCCGACATCTGCAAGGGTTTCTGTGACTGCAACCTGAATTGTTACCGTCTCTTTGGTTTTGAGATTTGTTACAAGAGCCCTGTCACCTTCACGAACTCCAATTGAGCGTGAGTCTTGCTGATTTATTAAAATGCCGCGTGTTGATATGTCTAAAATTTCTGATACGAGTTTCATAATGATTGAGTATTTGTCGGACAAGGATATGACCTTTGTGGATGGGGATTAAAAAAGGCTGTCCAATCGTCATGTGAATCCGTTGGACAAGATTTAGCCTGAATTTGACAGTTAATATTTTTGCTTACTAAATATTTGACAGATGAGTAAAAA
>JAUNXW010000120.1 GCA_030539595.1 Methanocorpusculum sp.
TTTTTTCCGGCGCAACAACCCTGTAGGCATTTGCAAGAACCGATGAATTCGCAAGCATACCCGCAACTAAAACCGCCTCAAGAATCTCCTCTTTAGTAATACCCATCTTCTGTGCGACCTGCATATGATAAGCAGTACAGTGATCGCACCGCAGAGCCGCACCCACTGCAAGACTGATGAGTTCCACAGTCTTTGCATCCAGCGCTCCAAGCTGCGTCACCGAATTCTTATACATCAGATGCGAAATAAGAGACTCGGGCGAAGACTCTAATTTAGTATAAATAAGCGGAACACTCCCGAACTCATCATAAACTCTGTCGAGCCACTCCGAAGCCGCAGTCTTCGCACCTTTTTTCTGAACCTCTGCAATTGCCTCTTCAAAACTTAAATCAAGACTGACCATTTTTACACCACAATATTTGTCTCCGAAAGCGGTCTGATTCTGATTAACACATAGTCCCGCATCCGCGACGGAAGAACATCCGCGACGTCTCCTATTTTGACATCATCTTCAATAACAAGATTGCGGATAATATCCGAATACTTTGGATAAGACAACTTCACGCGAAGACCGTTAAGCTGAACCGCTAAAGGCGACGGCGAATAAACCTCCTCAATTTCCGGAAGCTGCTGCTTAATAATATCCTGAATCTTTGCGGGCGAAACAGACAGCGGGTCGTTTGCTATTTCGGCACGGCGCTTGGCTATAACTTTTTCAACTTCGGCTATAACAGCATCAAGGCGCTCAATATCCTCACCGGTCTGTGTTCTGTGCATAAAACGACCGAGACCCCCGACATATCCCGCAACAGGCGGGTCGGTCTGCTCCTCAAGAACATCTCGCGCAGGAGCTCCGGTTAAAATAATCGGAACGGTCACACCGCGGCGAAGTTTCGGGAATTTCTTTTCGATGCACGAAGCGAAATTCCCGAGAACGTAGACTGCCATGTCGTGCTCGTTGATTAAATCGCGTTCCTCATCGTTAAGCTGGGCAATCCTCTTTCCGAAACCTCTTGCCATTCCGAGAATGTTTGACTTAGAACCATTGGCTCTTAAGTATTCGGCGACGTCGCAGGCTGAGTGCGGCAGATGATGAATCTCAAGGCTTGGGATAACAACCGCAATCTCAGTTCCCACAAGAGGAGAATCAATGATTTCACCAGCAAGAGGTCTTGAAAATTCTTTCAGATTCTCAATATCCGCCTGAGGCATCAGAACCTGCAGAACAACTTCCGACGCGATATTGTGGCGCTGAACAACATAACCGCCGAGGTCTTCTATGTAGTCTATGACCTCATCAAGTCTGAAAACCCCGCCCTTGTAAGTAATCGGAACTAAAATCATTCTGACACCCCCTCAACAAGAGCCTTATCCATCTTCTCAAAGCAGTCCGAGATAATCACAGCCACATCTTTTTCCGGAAGTGTATTTTCGCTTGCAGCATAAGAGAAGCGGTTTTTGCCGTAATTCTCGCGCCTTACTTTGAATCCTTCGGGAGCAATTACCTGAATTGCGTAGATTAAATCCTTGAACAGTGATTCCGACGGGTCAATCACAATCCAGTTCTCTACATCCTTTGGAATCTCAACGTTTTCAATAATTACGGTGAACCTGTCGGGCTGGTCTACATTATCGTGTCCGAGCCTGTCCCAGAGCATTTTAAGCATAGCCGCAAGATAAGTTTCATCACCAACGGCAATAACCGCTTTTCCGTCCTGAACAAGCACATTCCCCACGTCTGAGACTTTTATCGCAGAGCGCGGAGGTCTGATTAAACCTGTTGCGACAAACAGCGGAAACTCAGGGTCAATGTAAAGATGCAGACCTTCGACTATAGAGAGCAGATTATGGTCTTGAAGAACCGTTGTGGCAATTTTTCTGTAATTGTCTGCTCCGTCCTCTGTCGCCTCGACCTCGAAGTAGTCAAGTCCTGCCATTTTACTCTCCTTTGTTTTTGCCGATGAAACCCGAAGCAAGAAGAGCCCCGCCTACAGAGCCTATGTACTGCGAGTGGTGAGGAACAACAACCTCGGTGTTTAACATTCTGCCCATTGCACGAACAAGTCCCTGAATAAGCGACGAACCGCCGACCATGATGACCGGCTCTTTGATATCGACTTCCTGAAGCTGCTGCTCGTAAACCTGCTGGGCAACGCTGTGACATGCAGCGGCTGCGACGTCTTCACGTTTGTATCCGGAAGCAAGTGCGTTGACAAGCGACTGAGTTCCGAAAACAATACAGTAACTGTTCATCGGAACACCCTCTCCTCCTTCGCTTTTCATCGAAAGAGCTCCAAGCTCTGTTATGTCGACACCGAGCCTCTTGGACGTCATCTCAAGGAAACGTCCCGAAGCTCCAGCACAGATACCTCCCATAGTAAACGAGCCGGGGATACCGTCGTTCACGCTGATGGCTTTGTTATCCATACCGCCGATATCAATAACTGTTGCAAAACCTTTCTGGGCGTTTGCCAAATAGACCGCACCTTTTGAGTTGACGGTGAGTTCTTCCTGAATCAAATCGGCTTTAAGGTGGTCTCCGACGAGGAATCTTCCATAACCCGTTGTTGCGACTGCTTCAATATCAGAACGTTTTAGCCCCGACTCTTCAAGTGCGAGTTCAATTACATCGTCGGCACTTTTCAGAACTTCGGTTGTCGGTCTCCAGCCCGTTCCGATAATCTCATTGTCCTGCATAATGACGCATTTGGTTGTCGAAGAGCCCGAATCAACTCCCATCGTGATTCCTTCCTGAACCTCGCGTGCCATTAAGTCGCGGCGCTTGGCAATAGTTGAAAGAGCCTCAAGTCTTGTCAGAAGTGTGGAAGCTCCTGTTCTTTCGTTGAAAGAGTAAGATACAACAGGTATGTGTGAATTTTCTATAATGTATCTTCTGAGTTCGTTTCTGACAATTGCGGCTTCCGCACAGCGGAAACAGCTTGCGATAAAAATACCGTCCGCTTCAATTCTGCCTTCAACAATAGCTTTGGCTCTTGCAATGGCAAGTTTCAGGTCAGGGCTTTTTACAGGCAGACCGAAATCCTTGTAGGCTGTCTTGACGTCTTTTAAAATAACGTCGGGGTAAAACATTTTTGCTCCGACCTGCTCCGCAGCAGACGTTATTTCATTTTGAATACCGCTGTATTCAGCGCCGCAGGTAATCTGGGCAATACGAACCGGCTGGTCTTTGGATTTCATTTTGTGCCTCCGGGAAGTTCTGAAAGGAACTGTTTTATTTTGGCGACGAAGGTAACTCCTTCTTCCTTCGATGCCGGGTATCTGAGTTCAAGTTTGGGCATATCTTTTTCGCGGAGCATAAACGCAAGAAGCTCGTTGGTTCTCGCACACCCCATACATCCGAAGGATAAATCAGGTTCATCAATAATTATAGCGGCTTCCGCCTGCTCGACAAGAGGTCCATAAAGAGACATTCTTCCGCGAATACCTGACGGGACTTCAACCGCAGCCCACTTAAGACCTTTCTGAGGGTCTTCGGATGTCATCTGAATAGGCGGTGAATCAAATCCGGGGGACTGAATATGTTCGCGGATTTTTACTGCCGAACCTAAAGGTTCGTGACCGAATCTTGCAACTAGGTCGGATAAGATGAGACTTGTTGCCGGATATATGAATACTTTTACCATTTATTTATCCTCTGCAATAATCTGTTCAATAATTTCGGCATCAATTGCTTCCGGTTCGGGAAGTATTTCGCCTGCCGCTTTTTTCAGTTCCGCAGCCGACATCTTATCGGTCTGTTCAAGACCGTAAGAGAAATATCTCGCAAGCTGCATCTCAAATTCGTGACCGAGATAACCCGGTCTTGCTCCGCCCAAGTCTGCTCTGCACCTTCTGGCATCTCCAGGGGGAAAGCCTCTGTCTTTTATAAAAATCCGATAAGGGTCAAGCACCCTTAAATGCGCTATAATTCTATCAACATCTTCAGGAAGTCCGGTAATCTGACAGCCGAAACAGGTCTCTTTAATCATCACGCCTTTGGCTATCTCATAAGCCGCGGCTGCTACATCCTGCGGGGTTGTGTTCGGCGAATCAACGAAAACATATTTGGTGACCGTTCCGACATATTCGGGAACGTAAGGCTTCTGACTCACTTTTTCACCTCGCGGATATAAACGGTAGCTCCTTCCTTAAGATTTTTGAGTTTGTCCATATCAATTACAGTTCCTATGATGTTTGTTCCCTCAAACGGTTCTCCAGTAGGACCGAAATCATCATTTGCCGCATTTCTGACGCCTGCCATTCCGATAGACGGACGTGTATCGTTTGTGAGCGCAAGAGCGTTCACGGGAACGGATTTTGTCGGAACGTTTTCCGGAATTATATTTACGTTTGAAGCGAACGGCGGTTTGAACAGATACATTTCGTCGTCAACGTTGTAGATGAACGGCATTGTTCCTATTGAATAAATCTTAAGTCCCGTTATTCTTCTGAACAAATCAACCGACAGCGGAGCGTTTTCGTAGTCCAGAGAAATGTCTATGACGTCTTTCAAATCGATTGTGTAAAGCGAGACCTTCCCTTCTTTCAAAACTTCAAGGGTTGTTCCCGGCTCCTGATTGATTACTACGCGGGTTAATTCTCTGTTATCAGCCATCACCTTAAGACCGCGTGATTTTGCAAAGGCAACGGCTTCGCCTAACGGCATTCCGCGTAAATCTATAAGTTCGGGAACGGGTTTGACCGACAGAACACTTCCCGCCTTCACAAATCTGGCGAGTTCTATTCCTTTTGTTACCGTTCCAACACGTGTATGATGAGCGTTGCTTGGAACATCCGATGTATAAATGTAAAGTGCCCCGCTGCTTTTTCCGGCAGTCCTGACCGTGACCGAGCCGTCACGCCTGGGTTTCTGGAGTTCCTGAAAAACATTAAGCCTGCCTTCCGTGTGATCACGGATGTAAGTCGATGCTGTTCTATCAATATTGTATTTTTTATTTTTCAGACAGAACAGCATGTGCTCAACTGAATCCGCGCAGCCGATATCAATATCTTCATGATTTTCTTTGTAGCCTTCCGCAGTGATTACAATCTCCGTAAAAATCTGCATATCGTTTTCAAGTATTAGAGATAAATCGTTTGTTACCTCGGCGTTTGCTGAGTTCACGCTTGAAAACACAGACTCGATTTTAGTGATTCTGTCGCCGTTTTTCCAGCGGTTCATAATCCCCAGACCGAAAATCACACGACCTATAACCGCTCTTCCTTCGGCTGCT
>JAUNXW010000121.1:0-1735 GCA_030539595.1 Methanocorpusculum sp.
CAATCTCTTGTTGTTATTATTTGTTTCTAAAAATATATATGGGTATGTAATTGGTTGAACGAGAAAAGAAGATGACGAAACGGAAAAAAATACACCCGTCATCTTTCTTGAAAAATAACATGGGTTCTGAGCCATGAGCCATGAACCCTACATCTGTATAAAACAACCATGAACGGCACAGGAGCTGTCATCTCAAGCGGAATCATCAAAGACATCAAACTTGAACTCCTCAACAAATGCGGAATGATACCAGAAGACCGCATAACTCCCATTAAAAATTATAAAGAACTCATCATCGACGCAGTAATCATAGTTCCCACACCCTCATCCGTAAACAGCTCAAGAAGCAGATTATGCTCAGAGTTGCCGTTTAAAATGTGAGCTCCCTCAACACCGTGACGAACCGCATTAACGCTTGCCTCAAGCTTTGGAATCATACCGCCCGAAATAGTTCCGTCAGACATCAGCGCATCAACATTCTTCAAAGTCAAGCGGTGGAACAATTCGGTTCTCTCCTTATTCATAACACCGTCAACATCGGTCAATGAAATCAACTTATAAGCCTTTAACGCAATAGCAATCTCGCCTGCCATCGTATCTGCATTGATATTCAGGTCGTTACCCTTCTTATCAATTGCAAGCGGGGAAATCACAGGAATATAGCCTGCATCAAGCATCGTCTCTAAAATCGCCGGATTAATCTCGCGGATATCTCCAACAAGACCGATATCAACCTTAACCTCCTTACCGTCAACAATCACATCCTTAAGACCGGTCTTTTCCGCAATCACAAGACCGCCGTCGTTTCCCGAAATACCAACACCCTTCGCGCCGTTTTTGGCAATCATCGAAACTATTGAACCGCTGATTTTACCTGCCAAAACCATCTGCGCAATCTCAAGAGTATCCTTATCTGTAACTCTCAAACCGCCGACAAACTTCGGCTCTTTGCCTGCTGCTTTCATCTTCTCGGTAATCTCAGGACCTCCTCCGTGAACAAGAACCACCCTCATCCCAACGTAATGAAGAAGAACCGCATCTTCCACAACGGTATTCATAATCGACGGGTCAACCATCGCGTGACCGCCGAGTTTAATTACAATTGTCTTTTTGTGAAACTTCCTGATGTAAGGAAGTGCTTCCATTAATACACTCTGTCTGTTGTTCATGTTGTATACTTCCCGTTAATCTCCACATATTTTTCAGTCAGGTCACAACCCCAAGCGGTGGCTGATTTCTTTCCCGACTCAAGCGTCAGGGTAAACACAACGCGCTTACCCTTCATCGCCTCCTTCGCTTTAACAAGGTCTGCTGTTATCTCTCCTTTATTGACAAGGACAACCTCACCGTCTTTTTCTCCAATAGAAAGAGACAGCTCATCGACTTCAAAGTCAACGCCCGAGTAACCTGCGGCGCAAACAACTCTTCCCCAATTCGGGTCTTCACCGTAAACAGCTGCCTTAACAAGCGGTGACTGAACAACCGCACGGGCTATTTTTTCAGCATCGCTTTCGTGTCTGCATCCGTTGACCGTGACTTCAATCATCTTGGTTGCCCCCTCGCCGTCTGCTGCAATCTGCTTCGCAAGCGAAACACAGACCGCTTCAAGACCGTCATAGAATTTCTTCTCGGGAATTTTTCCCGCTTCGCTGGTTGCCGTGCAGAAGAGAGAATCGTTTGTGCTTTCGTCGCCGTCGACCACCACCCTGTTAAGCGAACGTCTGACAGCGTTCTT
>JAUNXW010000121.1:1745-5175 GCA_030539595.1 Methanocorpusculum sp.
AAACCTGAAGAACGTCCGCTGAAACGTCTGCATCTGTGTAGACGAAGGAAAGCATAGTTCCCATATTCGGGGCAATCATACCTGAGCCTTTGCAGATTCCCGCAACCGTGAACCCGTCGCCTTTGTAAAGCGCGTGTTTTTGAACCGTGTCGGTCGTCATAATTGCTTTTGCCGCAGCCGTTTCCGCATCTGGCGAGTGTTCAAGCGTTAGCGAGTCGGCCTGTCTCTTGATTAAGTCGAGGTCGAGGTATCTTCCGATAACACCCGTGCTTGCAACTCCGCAGAAACATTCATCAAATCCCATTGCCTCAGCCCCTATTGCCGCCATTTTATCGGCGTCGTCAAATCCTCTTTTTCCCGTGTATGCGTTTGCGCATCCGCTGTTGACGATTACTCCTTCAAGCCATCCGCGTTTGGTTCGCTCAGCCATTAAGTCAACGACAGGCGCACGAACTTTGTTTTTGGTAAACACGGCAGCGCACGTTCCCGAAGCCTGAATCATAGCAAGACCGAATTTTCCTTCTTTTATTCCGCCCGCTTTTACACCTTCTACGGAGCAGATACTTTTGAATTCGTTCATGGGAACATCCCCGGCATTCTCAGACCTTCTTTTTCATCGAAGCCGCACATGATGTTCATATTCTGAACAGCCTGACCGGCAGCGCCTTTTACGAGATTATCGATTGCTGAAACAGCTACAAGCCTCATACCGTCGTCTTCGAGTTCAAAGTTTATGTCGCAGAAGTTGCTTCCGCGAACGCCGCCGAGTTTGGCTTTCTGAAGTCTGACAAAGTATTCGTCTTTGTAGAAGTCCGAATATATTTTTTCGATTTCTTCTTTTTCCATAGGCTCATTTAAGAGGATGTGGGCTGTTGTTATTATTCCGCGAATTGCTGGAAGCAGGTGGGGGGTGAAGTATACTTTGGCTTTTGAGCCGAGAAATGCCATTTCCTGACGCATTTCAGGGACGTGGCGGTGAACTGTTATTTTATACGGGGAGATGTTTTCGTCTACATTGGGGTAGTGGGTGGTTTCGGAAACCGAGTCGCCCGCACCCGATACTCCGCTTTTTGAATCGTAGATTATTGTGTTGGCATATTTTGCCATCGGGGCGGCTGAAAGCGTTGCGCCTGTTGGAAAACACCCCGGGTTTGCAACAAATGACGCTACGCGAATCTCTGAGCGGTGAAGTTCGGGGATACCGTAAGGTGCTTTGAAGTAATCCGAGTGTTTCACACCGTAGGTTTTTTCGTAGATGTCCTGTGGGAGACGGTAGTCTGCCGAGAAGTCCACGGTTTTGATTCCGCGCTCTTTGAGTTTTCCCGCATACTGCATTCCCGCTGTGTGCGGAACTGACAAGAATACGAAATCGCAGTCAAGATTTTCGACATCTGGATTTGTGTATTCCAAGTCAATCAGATTTTTCAGATGAATGTGGTCTTCAGCCACTTTTTTTCCGCAGAGTTTTCTTGAGGTGGCACAGACTATGTTTGCCTCTTTATGCGTTAAGAGTAGTCTGATTAAGTCACCGCCGGCGTAACCCGATGCGCCAACTATCGCTATATCCATAGTGATATTATATTTGTTCTGTAGATGATTAAAGATGTTAGTAGAGTGAGGTCACTTTATAAAAAAGAAAAAAAATTATTCTATCTTTGCCTTAACAAACTTCGCAACAAGCGCTTCCATCTGAATATCAGCGTTTGCCCCCTCGCTCAGTCTGAAATCAGTCTCGCCTATTGCGTCGATTAAATCAACCTTGACTTTCCTGTCAAGTGTTGTAGAGGAAGAGATTTCACGGTAAAGCTGATTGAGAAGTTCATTCGGCGCAATCCCTCTGTCATACATCAAAGACCTGAGCAGACGCTCTGCTGTTTCGAAATCACCTTCAAAGCAGTAGGTTAGCATATCTTCAATTTCCTGAGGCTTCGCGTTCGATGTAATTGCATAGATATTTTCTGCGGTCACAGTCTCCGAAACAATTGCAGCGCCCTGAAGCGCGTTTATGGCTTTTCTCATGTCTCCCAATGCAACGTAAGTTATTGCGATGTAAGCTCCGTCTTCAATTTTTATCCCTTCGGCTTTGGCTATTCTGTCCATTTCTTCGCAGACAGCTTCATCACTCAGCGGCTTAAATCTGTAGATTGCACAGCGGCTTTGAATCGGGTCAATTATTTTCGATGAGTAATTGCAGGACAAAATAAATCTGCAGGTCTCGGCGTAATTTTCCATTGTTCTTCTCAGAGCCGCCTGCGCGTCCTGTGTGAGTGCATCGGCTTCGTCGAGGAAGAGTATTTTAAATGAAGCGTCGCCTAAAGGCGAGGTTCTTGCGAACTGCTTAATCTGATTTCTGACCACATCAATACCCCTTTCATCCGACGCGTTGAGTTCTTTGAAGTTCATACTCCACGAGTCTCCAAACATTTCTCGTGCGAGAGCAACTGCGCAGGTGGTTTTACCTACACCCGCAGAACCTGTAAATAGCAGATGCGGCAGTGATTTTGTTCTGACGTAACTTTTCAGCCGTTCGATGACTTCTTTTTGTCCCGCGACTTCGTCCAAGGTTCTGGGACGGTATTTTTCTATCCAGATATCGGGTGAGACTTCCATTGAATTAGTATTGGTCGTTTAGATGAATAACAATATTGGATTTTGTTTATGGACGGTGCAGCGGTAAAAAATTAATAATTTATGTGAATCTGACCGTATCCATCCAGATGATGCTTGAAGTGCCGTCTTTAAATGTAGCTCTGAACGAAATCTGCATATTTCCGGAGATACCTGTTGCAACATCTTCATAGACTATTGATTTAGGATAGTTTCCGCTCGGTAAACTCTTTACAGAATATCCCGGGGGTATTGTGTAGCCTTCCATCGCTATTGTGATATATTCAATATCATCGGCTCTGCCGGTATCATAAATTGTAACAATGAGATCGTTACCTGAAACCGAACAGGTAAGAGACACTCCGGAACTGTCGACAACATCACTTACAGCGTTTGATGTCAGAAATAGAGCAACACATGCGCCGGCAATTACAATACAGACAACAGCGGCAATAATTGCAATCAAACCTATCGGTGATTTCTTGCGTCTTTTTATTGTTTCGTATTGCCTTTTTGGTGTCATTTCAGTATCTCCTAACTGCTGTTACTGATAACGGACACCATGTTGGGGGGGGGTAAAAAGCGCAAACTGAGCGTATTTTGCCGAAATAATTTAAATCTGCGCGTTTTTCAAACATGATGATTTTCCAAAGATGGTTATTATTAATATAGTTAATTTATATATTTGTCTACACACTGTAAATAATTAATGGTCACAGTAATAAGGAGAAGAGAGTTTGTCAAATAGCGGAAACCTTTAGGTTTCTCAGTTGAGGCGAGATGCTTTAGCATCTTTAGCAGAGAAAACTATAAGTTTTTGAAT
>JAUNXW010000122.1 GCA_030539595.1 Methanocorpusculum sp.
GTATTCGTTGAGTGAATGCAGTGTCTGATTTTTGCGGTGAAATGTTCAACGCGCAATTTTTTTTGATTTTTGTGATGAGACTTCGTTAGTGCATTTTTTCATTGTTTTTTTATTTATCCGTTTTGAGTTCGTTAATTTTTGTTTAGTCTGCAATAACTTGTTATTTACTTGTAATGTGCATGCTATTTGCATGCCAAAATTATATTATAATCGCCGACCTATCTTATTGAGCCGGTGTAATGACCCGAGTAATTTAAATGGAGGTGATAATATCGCCTATGTATTGGTTTCAATAATCATCTTAATCCGAATCTCCGTTGAAATACGGGAGTGGATTGAGTTGATGAATAAAAAGTAAATGAGGTTCACTACCTCTTTACTTTATCGGCACTTGAAAAAATATCTCATAGGGAAAAGGGATATATACAAAAAGAGCCAATTAATCTATGTCAATATGTAGGTGATATTAACCGGCGGCGGAGTCATTAACCGCCATGCGCAAGCAGCCGGTGTCATCTCCTGTTTTGTGATTGTTTTGAATTAAAGCGTATGCTTTTTTTGTTTTTATTCAACTGATTTTTTTTGCGAATTAAAAATTCAAACCAAAAGGTTTATCCCCCACCAATTACTCTTAGAAATTCAGAATTCCATTCTGTTGTGTTTCGAATGATGTTTGCTTTATCAGATTTTTGGGCTTTGCCTTTTTATTCGACAAACGCGATTTTGATTAAGGATGCGGTGATATAAATATGAGATATTTTTTTGCCCTCTCAGTTCTCATACTAACAGCTCTGCTTTTTTCGGCGGGGTGCATTGCTGAGTCCGACGAATACCTTTTGCCTTCTACGGATGTTTTAAATGATACTCTCGACAAATTTTTGCAAAGTATTGGTGATAAGGCTGTCGATGCGAATGAGAGGCTTACTGCATTTGCTCATAATGTCGAGTCTGCGGATACTCCCAAAGAGATTGAAAATGTAGTCACCGATTTCTATATCGACAATATCAAACTGAGTTATGCGGCATACTACGATTCGGTTAACGGGGAAACTTACGTTTCGCCTTATTTCAATACTTCTGGTGATTATACGAAGAAAATCTTTGAGGACGTTACTTTTGACGGGTGCGATACAAAACTCTACGGTCCGATTTTTACGAAACATCACGGAACATTATGTGCGTTTGTCCACCCCGTTTATAACGACGGCAAAGTTACCGGGGTTGTTGCCGGATACAACGACCCGATAGCCTACGTGACGGACTCCGCGCTTGAGTGCGGAGGTTTGAACAGTCTCGGCCCTCTGATTCTCGATTCGGAAGGCTATGTTTTTTATTCGTCGTTTGCAACGGACATCGGCGGAAACGTCTATAACTTTTTTGCCAAGTCGAATAAATACAGCCTCGCAAAAAATATGGCGGAAAACGAGACGGGCGTTTCTGAGGTCTTTGAAGGATATACGCCCGGACTTGTGATTGATATGGTAAAGAGGCAGGCTGTCTGGAAAACGGTTTCCGTTTGCGGAAAAGACCTTCGTGTTGCGGTAATTTCATCCGAAGAGACGCCCGAACTGTCCGCAGACTATGTGCCGGACTACAAGGCGATGGAAAATGCAGTGCGCGAGGTCTACATCTATGCGTTTACGCACGGCAAGGATAAAACCGTTGAAGCGCTCAATGACGGAACATTCTCTTACAAAGATTTTGATGTATGCGCCTTCGATGTTGACGGCACTATTCTTGCCTCGCAGAAAAGACCGTATCAGGTCGGATACAACTTCAACAACTGGCGGTCGGCTTACGGGGTAAAAACCGTTGAAACGTGGGGCGATATTGCTCAGACGAGCGGGGGAGGTTATCACTACTTCACAATATCCTCTTCCGAAGACCCGACTGAAAAAGAGGGAACGCTGTGCGCTTCCTATGTTATGGCGGTAGACTCCGACTGGTATCTCGTCTCGCTGATTCCTGCGCAGGCAGAACGTGTGCCCGTAAATATAGGGATTAAAAATTCACTTCTTGAAACAATGCAGGCTGCTCTTAAAATGCTCACGGATTATAAGCAGTCGGCTTTTGATATGTTTATGAATCGTGAGGGCACGGAACTTGAAGGAAACAGCCATGAAATTATGGTCTTGGATAAAGACGGATTCGTTCTATCGTCAAATATTCCGTATTTGAAAGTAGGAACAAACGCCCTTTCTTTGACCGATTATTCAACTGGTATATCTTTGACTCGTCTGCTGATTCTCAAAGCCGAGAGCGGAAGGGGCTTTACATCCGCAGATTTCTACGACGAAAAGAACAATGAGGAGTATTCCGCAGTCCTTTATGTTGAGCCTCTCAAAGACGGACGGTTTATTGTAGTTTCGGAGAAAGCAAGCAGGTTTGACTCGCATAAAAAACAGTATCTCGGGTGGTGAACGAAACGGCAAAAAAACGGCAGTATGAAACCATTAAACCGAGAAAAAAAGGAACACCGGGACTATTTGTAATGGTATTTATTGTGGGCGTTATACTCCTGATTGGAGGAATTGGGGCTGTATTTCTTACAAACGCCGCTGTAGATAAAGTAGAAGCCTCCTCTGGCGTTATCATTCAAATTTATGTCTATGGAAACGACATGATTATCGACATAGTAGGAGGCGACAGGGTTTCAGAACTTGAATATCTGTTTGTGAACATTGCAGACTATGAACTTTCAAGTTCTGAAATGGGAAAGCCTGTTGAAGCAGGTCAGACAAAAGTAATTTATGAAGGTTTTTTCAATAAGATTACAGGTGAACGCCTTGTGGCTGTCCGCGGATTATTTGAAAACGGTAAAACCGTTCAGATTCTAAGCAGAGAGATAAGGTTCTCATGAATAACAAAATAATTATAATGGCAGCAGCGGCTCTTGCTGTTCTGATTCTATGCGCAGGGTGTATCTCTGACACATCGGTAAAAACAACTGAAACAACAATCACGACAGAAATGTACGTTGCTCTTGATGAACTCAGTGCTGACCTAATCACACTTGAACATCAAGTCCTCAAAGATTTAGAAATTCTGTCAAAAGAAATCCCATATAAAACCGACTCTGAGATTAATCAGATACTTTGTGACTATTACACAGGACACCCGTGTTTTACGGCTGTAATCTACCGCAACACTGTTGATAATGTGTATATATCCGCCCCTGTATTCATAGACGTTGACCTCTCTGAATATGCAGTTTTAACAGAGCAGGACTTCAAAAACGCAGGCGGATTAATCGTAAGAGATAACGTATTCACAAAATATCACGGATACCAGAACCTGTATTACAAGCCCGTCTACAATTCGGAAGGAAAGTATCAGGGATACTTAGTGTTTGTAGTAGATGTTTACTCACTCATCTATCTTCACCCGTTAATGCTTGGGCTTGACAAAACATACTCAGACTACATCTGCTTCATAACAAACGGAGACGACAAAATTCTATACTCATCAATAGAAGAAGCCATAGGCAAAGTTCTAACAAAAGAAGGGTTCTATGACGGACTTGCATACATCCCTAAAGTAGAATCAGGTGACGGTGCATGTAAATACACAGGCAACGGATTTTATCTTTATAATACAGGCACGAAGTCCGAAAAAATAACCTCATGGCACACAATATACTCATCTCACGGTCAGAGATACACGTTATATCTAATAGACGAGCCGAACAAGCCAGAACTCAAAACAGAAGACATGTTTACACTTAATACTCAGCAGGCTGTAAACGACATCAGAGGGGCTTATGTTTATGCCGCCACAAACAGCGTTGATAAATTAACTGAAAGAATCAAAAACGGATACTACGAAACCCCTATCGACATAATAGATATGAAGGGCAATATTATTGCCTCATCAGAAGAAAGAAAAATAGGATTAAATTATCTCAACAATCGAGGTATATATGGAGTATCCTATATGGAGTCCGCGATTATCTCAACCGAGCAGGGCGGGGGATACATCTACTACCTGACGCCTATCGAAAGAGTTGTTTATCCTCGTGCGTCAGAATACACTCTCGGAATTGTAATGCCTATAGATAACGATTATTTCTTATACTGCAAGATACCCGGCTCTGCTGATGCGGTTATAATTGACAAAAATCTCAGACCTGACTTAACCCGTGTGACGCGTGAAGTATTAGAAGAGATTACAGAAAACGGCGTTGAGGCTGTCGCAGAAAAAATTAACTCCAACCGCGGCAGCACCGCAGAAATATTTGTGCCTGATATAACTACAAAAATAGCCGATATCGCAATTCTAGACGTTTTAGGAAACGTCTATGCCTCTGTTACCTTCCCCGAACTTGTCGGCGATTCGGCAACGTTTATGACTGATGTTTACGGCGGCTCTGTCACAAGAAAAATAGATATGCTTGCAAAAACAGGCGGAGGATACATGGCACAGCTTTACGAAAACGAAGAAAAAGAAGGCTATGTGGATTTGCGGGTTGTGCATGTTGAGCCTATCGACACGAAATATTATGTTTATACCGCAGCGGTCATAGGCACGTTTGAGGATGTGCTTACGGAAGCGATTAAGAACACGAAGTCGACAGAGTAAAAGGTATGACAATTCCAGAGCAGACAGTAATTCGCTAATTTTTATTGTCTAAGTTTTGTGCCTCGCTACGTTAATCACTTCGTTCAGCGTTGATAGGCTTTAGTGATGGGGTTAGTAACTACCGAAAATTTGCGTAGATTTGCGGTTTGTTATATATATATGATAGAAAACATATCAACGCTGAGCGGAACGAGTAGTGAAGGCGGTTTGCTTTAGCAAACTCAGCCGAGAAAGTCGCAGACTTGCGAAGCGAAGCACAAACCTTAGTCAAAACAAACTGAAAATAAAAACGGCGGCAGGTGTATTTTTTCACCCGCACAAAAAATATGCACAGCGTCATTTTCTAAAAATACGCTCCTCGTCGGTAACGAACCTGTAATTTAAGCCCCTGCACATCCAATAATATAATAGAGAAGATAAGGTGTCTGAAAAAGGATAAACACGCACCTTATCTCTACAAATATTCTTTTTTAGGCATCTTGCTTCTTAAAAATCGTGTGCGGTATGGCACACGGGAGTGTATGAAAAAATGACATCAGACTTTAGTCAGACATCAGTCAGCATGTCTG
>JAUNXW010000123.1 GCA_030539595.1 Methanocorpusculum sp.
TAAGTCTGCTCCGACATCAGCCGCTTTGGTAAATATTCCGCCGCCGACACGGGCAAAGAGTGCAACCGAGGATGCACCGAAACCGAATGCCGCAATGATTGAAACAACCGATGAGACTGCTGTTTCCGAACCGAATCCGCCGAATGCCGCTACTAATACGATGAAGACGACTGAAAGTCCGAGAAGTCCGAGACCTACAACAGACATACCCATAACCGAGCCGCTTGCAAAGGAGACTTTGACTGCTGCTGCGATTCCGCGTTTGGCTGCGTTGGTTGTTCTTACGTTGGCTTTTGTTGCGCTGTGCATTCCTACGTATCCTGCCGCACATGAAAGTGCTGCACCGATTAAGTAACAAAGTGCAGCCCACGGGCTGATAAGGAAGAACAGTATAACTGCAATTACTATTGCAAAGACTGCAATTGCACGGTACTGACGGTTTAAGAAAACCTTTGCACCGAGGTGAATTGCATCGGCAATCTTAATCATCTTCTCGTCGGTGACCTTTTCTCTTTTCACAACTGAGTATGAGTAAAGGGCGAAGAGGATGGCTATGATTGCACATATTGGTACGAGATAGATCAAATCCATAGAATCGATAACCTCCCTTAAGGGGTTTCTCCTTATATTAATTGTTAGATGAACTAATAATACTAATGGCTTTAATCAGTGTGTTTTTATATATTTATTCAGTCGCGAATAAATCAATGATATAATGTTTTTTTTGAAGAGTTATTAGTCTCAGATACATAACGGAAGACTGTACGTCAAACGCAAAAAAATTATTTTCACTCTGTTCTGCACGTAAACAATTTCTCGTTGGGCGTGTCAATCATCTGCTGAAGCATGGCTTTCTGAATCTCATCAAAGCGCGCAATTTCTTCAACCGATGCTTTACCGTCTTTCATCTTCTGGCGAAGCGCGTCTCCTTCGGCGTTTTTGACTTTGCTTCCGGGAACTTCTTCGATGATTAACTTACTTCCGTTTGGTTTTGTCAGAATAAAGTTTGACTTGTTTATGTCGTTTACCGTAAGTCTTTCCGGATGCTTCTTCAAATCAAAAGTTGTTCTGAGAGCATCAAGCGGACAGCGCGTAGTGTTTGAAACAACAGAGATGTTTGTTTCATCGCCCGACCACTCAGCCGCAACGACCGCAATTTTGTATCCTAAAGCAATACCGGGGCACGTGTGACCGTGCGAACTGACAATTTCTTGAAAAGTTGGAACTTGCGTCATAATAAAAATGATTAGAGATATTTGTGTGCGCGAAGCCAGTCGACCTGCGGGGTTGTATATCTGTAAATGATATCACATTTGTCGTCCTGAAAATCCCACGGGATTACAATTAATATGTCGCCTTCGCGAATCCAAATCCGTTTCTTTATTTTTCCCTTGATTCTTCCAAGGCGTGTTACTCCGTCCGAACATCTTACTTTGATGTGGTTTGAACCGAGCATAAGTTCTGCCTGAGCGAACTGTTCTTTTACACGTTTGTTAGGTAATTTTACTCTTATAATGCTGCCGTCTTCGGCTACATCCTGATTGTTGGCTTCTATTCTTCCCAAAGGTCTGCTTTCTCCTAATTACTTATTATTGGGTGTATAAGGTAATAAAACAGAGCATGGATTATTGAGGTATTTTTCAATAATTCACCTTGATGAATCCAAGCGGCTCTTCGTTTACATCATAACCGAAGTCTTCGTTTTCTCCCTTGGGAACAAAATAAACGAGCCACGCTGAATATTCTGCATTTTTCAGTATGTTGGTCTTTGTCAAAGTTTTATATTCGTCCGGCAGAACCACACTGACTGCATCGTGACCGACACCTTTTACATAGATTTCATATGAATCAGGGTTGATTACAAACGAAGCACCAGCTCCACTGATGTATTTGGTTTTAAGTTTCAGCAAAACAGCCTCTTCACCTGCTATCGGAGCCGGATTTTTGACAGAGCCTTTTGCTAAAATATCAAGCGCGTCCTGACCGAATCTTTTTCCGTCTATTGAGATCTGAATCAAATCTCCATTACGGCTTATTTCAAGTGTACTTCCCTGTTCAAGAACTGAAGGGACAAACTGAGTTGCTGTGGGAAACGGTGTTGATGTTGCTGTAGGTGTCTGCGTTGCCGGCACTGGATTGTTAATTATGCAGCCGGATGATAACATCATCAGAGCAAGAATCAGAATTACCGCGGTCGGAATTAATTTTTTAAGCATAACAACTACTTGAACTTTAATAATTATAAATATGTCTCAAAAAGTTCAGAGGAGAGGAGATACAAGTCTCGAAATTCCCTCTTTGACTTTCATAAGAAAAGGTCTGCTGTTGTAATCGGCAAGAGTGATTTCCGTGCAGTCGGTCTCAAGTTCGTTTAAGAAAATCTCCGACATATGTTTTCCGAATTCTTCATCGTAGACGAATGCGTTGGTTTCAAAATCGAGTTTGAAACTTCTTATATCCCAGTTGGCAGTGCCGACTGTGGTCACTTCGGAATCAAAAATTCCGAGTTTGCTGTGAATAAATCCGTCGTTGTATGTGTATCCTCTTGCTCCTGCACGAATTAAATCGCCGAGATATGAGTGGTTAGCCCAATAGACAAACGGATGGTCTGGTTTGCTTGGAATAACAATTCTGACATCCACTCCGGATTTTGCGGCAAGAAGGAGAGCAGTTATCATAGATTCGTCAGGGATAAAATACGGAGTGTGTATGTAAATAGATTCGCAGGCGTGACCGATTAAACTTACGTAGCCGGAGTAAATCGCTTTTTCCGGTGAATCAGGACCGGATGAAACAATCTGAACTATGGAATTTCCGTAATCTTTGGAAAGGCTTTCAGGATAATACGGTGAGTCGGATTCATCAACCGTTATCTGCGCGTCTTTTGCCGCATAGTTCCAGTCCATAATAAATCTGGTCTGAAGACCTGCAACAGCCCCACCGTGAAGTTTCAGATGAGTGTCGCGCCAGTATCCAAGATGACCTTTGCCGAGATATTCGTCTCCTATATTGAATCCGCCGATGTATCCGACACTGCCGTCAACCACCAGAATTTTTCTGTGGTCTCTGAAGTGAATGCGCGTGTTGAGGAACGGAATTTTCAGCGGGAAAAATATTCTGACGTCTCCGCCTGCTTTGCGGACGGGTTCATAGAATTTATTTTTGACGTGCATCACTCCCGCGGCGTCGAAAATCATTCTGACCTCAACACCTTCTGCGGCTTTTTGTGCAATCAGGTTTATGATTTCACGACCGAGTTCATCGTCTCGGATTATGAAATATTCTAAATGGATGTGATGTTTTGCGTTTTTAATTGAGTTCTTCATTGAGGCAAATTTTGCCTCACCGTCTGTGAACTCGCGAACTGAATTATTTTTTGAAATAATTGAGTTGTCGGCTTTTAACAGAAGTGCCAAAGTGTTTGAAAATTTTGTGGATAGTGCTGAATTATTACATCCTGATTTTATTCTGAGTTCTTCTTTCTGATTCTGTGCAGCTTCCGCAAGAGCAATATCCATTATTGTTTTTTTGCCGAAGATGTGTTTTCCGTAAAGGTGACGTCCGAAGAAGAGATACATTATGAATCCGAGAATCGGTAAAAACACCATCAGAAGAAGCCACATTATAGCAATCTGCGGGTTGCGTCTTTCAAGGAACACAACAGTTATTGCCGCGCCGAGATTTACGAGTATAATAA
Source organism: Methanocorpusculum sp. (assembly GCA_030539595.1). Taxonomy (GTDB): domain Archaea; phylum Halobacteriota; class Methanomicrobia; order Methanomicrobiales; family Methanocorpusculaceae; genus Methanocorpusculum. Next base: position 3,698 of record JAUNXW010000123.1, read on the forward strand.
TTATCTGGGCAATCAGTTCAATGTACTGAATGATTATATTGATTAATTCATCCATCCTACTGATGTATTAAACCTCTGCGTAAATAAAACGATTGGCTTATTGTAATTGAACGAACAACTATTATTTACTGTGGAGTCCAATCAGAAACTTTTCGAAAATATTGCTCGTGTTCTGCTTTTGCTGACTATTGTGTCAGCTATTGCCGGACTACTTATTCACGCGCCGTGGCTTTATGCTGTTGCGGGAGTGTCGCTTATTCTTTCTTTTGTCACGTTTTATGCCTCAAGAAAATATCGTGAGGATAAAAAATGAGAACAATCACCTACTCAAAAAATGTTTTTCTTCCGCTTACAAATGTATGCGCCAACGCCTGCGGATACTGTTCGTTTAAAGCCCAAGTCGCAGACGGCTGTGTGATGGATAAATCCGAGGTTGAATTCACTCTCAAGAGAGGGGCTGATTTTTCCTGCACGGAGGCTTTGTTTACTTTCGGTGAGAGACCTGAAAAGGAGAGAGGTTTCTCACATTATATCAATGAAGCGGGGTACAATACGATTCTGGATTATGCGGAGGATATGAGCAGATATGCTCTGTCGCTTGGACTTCTTCCTCACACTAACGCGGGGATTTTGGAATTTGATGAGCTTGAGCGTTTAAGAAAAGTCAATGCGAGTATGGGACTGATGCTTGAAACGACGGCTGAGCTGAAAGCCCATGAACACAGTCCGGGAAAAAATCCCGCTGTAAGAATTGAGATGATGGAAAATACGGGTAAGCTTAAAATTCCGTTTACGACAGGACTTCTGCTTGGAATCGGCGAGAATAGGAATGACAGAATTGAGTCGCTTGAAGTTATAAGAGACTTGCATAAAAGATACGGACATATTCAGGAGGTTATTATTCAAAATTTCTGTCCGAAGGATGGAACTGAGATGGCTGATTTTCCGGGAGCTGATACTGAAACCATTAAAGATACTCTGTCGCTTGCGAAAGAGATTCTGCCAAACGATATTTCTGTTCAAATTCCGCCAAATCTTGCAAATGCTTCCGAACTTCTCTCGTTTGGAGTAACCGATTTGGGCGGTGTGTCTCCGGTAACAATTGATTATATCAATCCCGAACACCCTTGGCCTGCATTGGATTCTTTGAAAGAGATTGCCGGAGGATATGACGTGTGCGAGAGGCTGTGTATTTATCCCAAGTACTGTAATTCAGGGTGGGTTGATGAAGGAGTTCTGCCTCTGGTAGAAAAACTTGCTAAGCGGGTTTACGGGAAATAATATTAAGCAGGTCTGTTTGGTCAATATTACGGTCTCTAATTGATTGAAAATAAGTTATATTTGGTCTTGTTTTTGTGATTTGAACAATATTAACAGAAATCAACGGCAATCTCAAACGTT
>JAUNXW010000124.1 GCA_030539595.1 Methanocorpusculum sp.
TATCAACGCTGAGCGGAGAGATTATCGTAGCGAAGCACAAAACTTAGTCTAAAAAAATTAGTGAAGTATTGTTAATTAGACCAATACACACGATTGGACAGTATCTTGTTTAACCTATGTATTCGCTCTGAATTTTAAGAACTTCCGTGCTGTCTTTTGCTTTTGAATATTCATCCAGAGGCTCTTCGTTGAGTTTCAAAAAATTCAGTCCCCAGTGAAATTTTGAAAGAATCTGTTCAGCCTGATTTTTTTCCCCAAGAATCACAAGAGCCGCAGCTATTGCTTCAACAGAAGTAAGCGTGAACGGTTTTCCGAAATTCACCGGATTTGCTGCGACCAGAAAAGGCAAAGCTCTTCTTCCTTTCCATGCGGAAAAATCAGTCGCGTCGAATACTTCCCATGAACAGTCTAAAGCGGTTACTGATTTTACCCATGATTTATCAGAAGGGGATAAAACATTTGCGCGCGGGTCTAAGAGAAGTGTATTTTTTTGAATCTGATTTATTTTAGTTACGACTTTCAGCAGACCGAAGCGTTCGAGTTTTTTCATCGTGCATTTTTTCGGGTCGCAGGTATTATCGCGGTAAGCTACAAGGGACAACGGCATCTTATATTTATTTATTGGATTCGGGACATATCAATACTAACAATGTATGTCTTTGTGTCTCCCTGCATATTAAATTCAAAACTCAGAGCGAACGGTATAACGTCTGACGATGACATTCATATTTTTGAGGTCTGCAGAAAAAGATGCGAAGAGTTCGATATAGATATTATTCCGCTCCCCTGTCCTGAAACGATTTTTCTGGGGAACAACAGAGAGCCCGGAAATTTTGTCGACCGCATGGATACTCCAGAGTTCTATAAACTTCTTGACGAACTTGAGGAAAAGGTCAGAAAGATAATTTCGGAAAAAGGCGAACCGCTTTGCGTTGTAGGAGTAAATTCTTCTCCAACCTGCGGAGTTGACACCACATATTACACGAGCGAAAAATCTGCGGGTGCGGGGGTGTTTCTTAAGAGATTTTCTGATTTGAAATTAGTCGACGCGAAGGTTTTTGCAAGATACAAAGTGTATCTGGCAGCTCCTCTTTTTTCTCAGGCTGAGAGGAGATACAATTCATATATCGCGGAGATTTTGAAAAATAATTTTTTCAAAGTTTTTTCTCCTCAGGATAGCGATGATACTGCCGTTTCAAGAATAGACGAGCGGGAAAAACTGATTTATGAGAACAATATTTCAGAACTGAATGAGGCTGATGTTGTTGTGGGAATTATTGACGGAGCCGATGCTGATTCGGGAACTGCGTGGGAGATGGGATATGCTTTTGCTCTTTCAAAAAAGGTGGTTGCTTTGAGGACTGACTTTAGGAAGTTCAGCAAAAATGAGCATGTCAATCTGATGCTTGAGACGGAAGCGGAAGTTGTCGAAAACGAAAAAGAACTGATTGAGAAATTATTCTGATATTAAAAAACTCAATTATTCTGTTTTTGTCAGCAGTTCAAGCGTTGCGCAGTAGATTTTTCTGTCCTTGCCGCAGTAGTTTACGTTAAACAGTTTCTTCATATCTTTTGATAGTTCCTTATAGAAACTCTCGCCGACAGCGACCGGCAGAAAATTGTCTTTTCCGGCAAGACAGCAGAGTTTAAACGCTTTTCTTGTGTTTCCTCCGCCCCAGACGATATTGTCGTCAATACAGGAGCTGTAGTTTGAATTTACCATGAGACCTTCACCGTATTCAATTCCAAGTCCCATTAAGACTTTACTGTATCCTTTTGCTTCGAAGCTCTCGTTTAGGAACTCTACTATTTTCATAACTTCTGCGGCGGTTTTTACAACAGAATCTCTTTTTTCAACTGTGTCTCCGTCATAAACTCCCCATACACATGCGCTTGCGACGTAAACATTCAGACACCATTTGTTGGCGCTGATTACGTTCAGACATTCTGTGATGAAGCATTCATATACTCTGGAAAATACAGAACTGCGCCAGTTGTCTTCCCAGTCGCCGTTGTGTATTCTTACAAATAAGACGCAGACTTTTGCATAGTGAAGGTCGGATGATTCAGTTTCGTTTTTTAGTATATTGTCTATGCGGCAGCGTATTTTTTCAGGGTCGTATTTCGAACAGTTACACTCCATATTTTTGTCACTACTTTTGTTTTTGTTTTTGGTAACGATAAATTTTAGTGTTGAGGTAGGTATTGTTTGGAGTAAAATGAATAATTTTGTTCAAAAATGATATTTGTTTGTCATTCATCTGTCAAACCGTTTTTTTTTTGATGGCGGGTTTATGAATATTGCCGACACCTGATTGAAAATAATCTTAATTTGGGCTTGTTTTTATGATTCTGATTTTATTTTCAGAAATCAGGATTATTTTCAGACGATGAATCACCTTGCCTGTTGTATAAAGCGGCTTAAAATCGTTCTGTGCAGGTCAACTATGTGTCAAGATATGATGATATCTATTGAGTTCTTTTTTGTCGTCTTTGGTGCAGCTCGCAGGACACAGACACGCTGTGTTTGTCTTATGGGATTTTATGATGGAGGATGCTTTTTACCTCCATAACAGCGATGTTTATCACTCGCACAGCCCGAATTTATTTCCCGATATGTGTTCAATTTATTTTTTGCTCTTCTTTATTATAATCAGTCGCGAAATAACCCTTGAAAATTACTTCGCCAGCCTTCTTGCGACTTCCATATTTCCTTTATCGTCTCTCACTTCATTAATCGGCGTCTCCATAATAAATGCACAGTGAGACACTCCCGAGAAATTCAAAACATCGGCAATAGTATCTTCTCCAAGAAATCCGAGACCGAGATGCTCGTGCCTGTCAAGATGAGAACCAATACCTCCTTTCATATCGTTTAAGTGAATCACCTTCAAGCGCGATAAATCCCCTGCCTCATCATTGAACCACCCGAAAACAGTTTCAGCACCGAAACCTTTCAAATCATAACCCGCCGCTCCCGCGTGACATGTATCAAAGCAGAATCCTACTCTATCGCTTCGCCCGAGACCGTCTGCAATAAATCCCACATCCTTGAAAGTTCCCCCAACCGTATTTTTTTCGTTCGCTGTGTTTTCAAGAAGAATCATCGTGTTCCCGTTGGAATTATCAAGCGCCGTTCCTATTGCCGCAATAACTTTTTCCTGACCTTTATCGTGCCCGTCCTCTTTTCCGTGATGTCCAAGATGGGTAACCAGATAAGGGATATCAAGCTGTGCGCATCTGTTAAGTTCCTCAGTAAGAGCCGCAACGGATTTTTCATAAACGTCCGGTTTTTCCGCTGCGGGATTTGGAAGATAAGGCATGTGATCAACAACAGGATTTATTCCGCTTTCCGTCACAGCTTTTTTAAAAGCATCCGCAGTGTTTTGCGCGATTGGTTTAGCAGCCCACATCTGAGGACTTCTTGTAAACATCTGAAACGTATCACAGCCGATAGCTTTCGCGCGAACGGGAGCGAGTTCCATTGCGCCGGCTATAGAAACATGAAATCCGAGTTTAACCATTTATTTTTCTCCATTCATCAAGCATTTTTTCAAGAGCCTTTGTAATATCTTTAGGGGTTGAAGCCCAGTGAACAACAACACCGAAAAATCCGTTCACTCTTTTTACGCCCGAATCTTCTATTCTGCAGCAGCGTGCGATGAACGGCTCTGCATTTACCTGCGAGAGCGGACAGATTTCTTCAAACTGATGATTGTCCTCATAGCACTCGTGAGTTATCTGGCGTCCTGTTCGGCAGCAGGCTATTTTTTCTCCGGGGATTAACTTGTCCCTATCAAGTGTTTTTGAAAATCCTCCGGCTTTGCACGGATAAACATCAGCCTCAATAGATGAGATGTCTCTTATGTGGTGCTCAAATAAAATATTGTCGAGTTCGAAGAATCCTATTTTTTCAAGTTCGGTAAGAGTTGCGGAAAGCGTTGCTTTCGGCGGAATCACATCATAGACGTGAACTTTCTGAAATCCAGAAAGATCAGGGTCTAAAATAAAAGTCATGTGTTCGTATTTATCGCCGAAAATTGTGCACCTCTTTCCTGTTGTCATGGCTTTTTTTATGAGCCCCACTCTGTCATGAGGTGTGCTGATGTCTCCAAGCCACACAAAAATATCTTCGTGACCTGCTATTTTTTCAACAGATTCAATCTCACGCATAATTCCGCCGTCTTTTTTCAAAACGACGCGGAGAACTTCAAGACCTTCTGGTGTCGGATGAATCAGATACTGTGTCAGACAGTAAACTTTTTCACCGAGCGGTCGTGTTGAGGCATTGCCTACAAATTTACATTCTTTTGGAAATATCATTGCTTTTCTAATTTTGCGAGGACTTCGATGAATTTGTATTTCAGCATTACAGTACCCCCGCCTATGTGGCGAAGAGTTATCACAGAGTTTTCCGATACGGGAATCAGAAGTTTGTGTTCCTCATAATTGAATACTACACTGCCGTCTTTGATATATTGCGAGGCGTCAGCGCCTGTAAGAGTTACAGAACCGACGTCTGATATTTGTTCTTTTAAAGAGTCCCACATTACTAATATAGTTGTGTTTTAGAATAGTATATCTTTTTGATTGAACTATTCCTTTGGATGCAGATAAAAACCCGTGTATGTTTCATCAAGCGCCTTCTTTGAATTTTTACGAGTAACCAGACTTACGATAATCATAGTTGAAAGCGACAGAATAAATGCGTAAAATGAAAAATGCATCGGAAGTTTTTCTACAAACTGGTCAATGTATCCGAGAATCAAACCGGAAAAAAGTCCGACAGCCATACTTGCAACAGCTCCCTTGGTTGTCGCGCCTCTCCAATAAAGACCGCAGATAAGCGGCACTGCAAATGAAGAAAGAATCAAACCGATAGCAAGGAAAATCAAAAAGACAAGAACTTCCGGCGGATTGATTGCGAGAATCAGCGATATGACAACAGCTATAATCATGGTTATTCTGCTTACTTTGATAATTTGTTTGTCTGTTGCATCTTTTTTTATGAATCCTTTGAAGATGTTCCATGAAAACTGTGTTCCGATAGTAAGCATGAGCCTGTCGGTTGTTGACATCACAGCCGAT
>JAUNXW010000125.1 GCA_030539595.1 Methanocorpusculum sp.
ATTTTTGGAAACAGTTCCCCTATTTGTTCCCCTATTTTTTGATTTAGGGGAACTGCCTCGGATGCAGTAGTAATACTGTAGATGATGCCTCTTTTGTCCGCTGGGTTCTGCACGGCTGCAACTGCTCCTGATGAGATGAGCGATAGCAGCTGACGGCGGATATATCGCTGTGTGCAGCAGCAGATTTCTGCAAGCTGGGAGCTTGTCAGTGGACCTGATGAAAGCAGACGGCATATCTCCTGCGGGGTTGTTGTGCGAGGCATTCTGTGTGATGGAGAAAAATTGAGTGTGCTTATAGCCTTACAAATTCGTGAACGTAAAACGTGGATGCAGCCGTTGAATTTGGATAATAATTATCCATGATGTCGTTGACAAAACTGATTCTGTCGGGGTATCCCTCTGCTTTGTAATAATCAAGCAGCTGCGATAATGTCACGTGCGTTATGTTTGTGACCTGATAGAGCTGTCCGGCAGCCCAAAATGTTGTGCCGACTTTTCCATGTTTTGTCCTGCGGGTTGTTGCGAATTTTTCGCCTGCTGCAACTTTCTGGATCTGGATGCCGTCAAATGTGATGGGCTGCTCTTTGGCGTCTTTGTAAAAGTCGCATTGTGTGCAGCTTGTGACAATGCCTTCGTTGTTTGCAGGACCTGTTAAACGTGTTTCGTGCAGTTCGCAGACCACAACACCTAATTTCGGAGATGTCGGAGTCTGTAAGCCGTGCCCGCATGATAAACAGATGAGCGGGATCATGCTGCAACTCCTGCTGTGCTTTGCCGTGAGACTTTCATCATCTGATTGACGTAGGCATCCATCACATTGTAAATCGCAAAACAATCGCCTTCTTTTAACAGGTCGTTTGCCGTCTGCTGATATGCAAGCACTGCGTCTTTGAGCTGATCAGCTTGATATGTCTGTTTTTCTGTCAGAGGTTTGATGTAGTTGCCTTGCGGGATCTCCATCTCAAGATAATATTCGGGCATCATCAGGCTGCGTGAGAGTGTGATTGATACGCCTGAGACCATTCGGCAGTGCGCCAAAATTCTGACAGAGGTCATGCTGCTGCAACTCCGTAAATGTTTGTGAGCCTGGTTGTTTTTCCGCAACTTGTTGCGAGTCCGTCAAAAAGGATTTTCTGTGCTGACCGTGCTGTTTCGCCTTCAATGATTATGCTGCCGTTCCCGATGTAATAGTAGTAGGCTGCAACCATGAGGTTGTCAGAATAATCGAATGTTGCTGCACGCATAGTCTCTACTGTGTTACGCAGCGGATTTTCAGGTGATATTACTGCTGGCATCATTGCTGAATCTCCATAATTGCGATTGTTTGAAGTGTTTGCAAAGCCAATACTTCTGTGTCAGCTTCCTCAATTGTTTTGTAGCTTGTTAAGGGGCTGACGTCACTAATTTTTGTTTCAGTTGTCATTGTCTTGTTCCTTGATCTTTACGGGGGATGCGGAGTTTTTCATTTGTTCTTTGTCTCTGCTTACCATCCGCGCAATAGCACGGTGCTTCTGAGGCTCTTCATTTTCTGTCATGCAGCACTCTGAGTTTTGACATAATCGGAAACAATTCTGCGGATTACATACGCAGGATCTCTGTCATCTGCTGCTGCAATCTGCCTGATAACATCCATATCGGACTCATACAATCTGATAGATGTCTGAATTAAAGGCTGGATAACTTTCCTTGCCATGATAAATTATTAGGTCTTATAGTATTTAATGAGTTTGAATCAATCCCATTCAAACCCAAATTAATTAAATAGCACTCATAAGCACTCAATAAAATTAATTAGTATTCTGATAGAATACATAATCATGTCTAAAAAAACAACTACGGATGTGCAGTTCTCAGTTAGAGTGACAAATGATGTCAATGACCAGATTGATTTGTTTATGAACAAGTACCACATCAGCAAGAGAGCTGAGTTTGTAAGGATTGCAATAAGTGAAAAACTTGAGCGTGAAAGAGTTCTGGGTGAGCCTGCTATCACTTATAATCAAAATTCTGAGGATGTCATGAGGATGTTGTCAGTTATGGATAACCCGCTGATTAAATCGAAAATAAAAGCTATTGTTGCGGAGGGTTAATTATGGGATTATTTACAAGCAAAGCAGAAAAAGAGGCAATGGAGAGATGCCGACAAAGAAAAGAAGAAAACGAACAACTCAAACAAAGGGTGTCAGAGCTTGAAAAATTAATCTCGCCTGATTACCAACTTATTGAAGATCTGAAAAATAAAATAAGTCAAAGCAAATTAGAGCTTGCCGACCTGATAGATAAAACAAGCAAACAAAGTGAAGAGCTTCAAACAATTGAGAAAGAGTTTGAGACTCGCAAAGCAGATCTGATCCAACTTGATGATGAGATATTATTGCAGGATTTCGGTCTGTATCATCCGATGTATGAATTTTCAAACTCTGATACATACAAAGAAGAGCTTGCAAGAGTTCGAGAACGTCAAAAAGATATGATTCGGAACAAAACCGCTGCAACATGTGGGACGAATTGGACGGTTAATGGCAGCACTGCAAAAGGTGCGAAAATGACTGCCGACAATATAAAACAGATTATTCGCACATTTAATATTGAGTGCGAATCTGCAATAGATCATGTCAAATTCAACAATATTGACAGCATGAAGGATAAAATCTACAAATCTTATACGTCACTTAATAAATTAAACGAGAGCAACAACATCTCGATTAGTCTTGATTATTACAAATTGAAAGATGAGGAGCTTCATCTCGCTGTTGAATGGGCAATTAAAAAGCAGGATGAAAAAGAAGAGCTTAGGCGTGTTCGTGAAGAACAGCGCGAAGAGGCAAAAGCTGCCCGTGAATTAGAAGAGAGGAGAAGAGAAATAGAGAAAGAACAGACTCACTACTCCAATGCTCTGAAAAAGATTGAGGCGCAGCTTCAAAATGCATCGGCGGAGGCTGCTGAGGCACTCGAAGAAAAACGCAAAGACATTGAGGCAGAGATTGAGGATCTTGACAAAGCTCTCAAAGATGTGGACTACAGAGAGGCAAACATCAAAGCAGGTTATGTCTATATCATATCAAACATCGGCAGCTTTGGTGATGGAGTCTTTAAAATCGGTATGACTCGCAGGCTTGATCCAATGGAGAGGATTGTTGAGCTGGGCGATGCGTCAGTCCCATTTAATTTTGATGTTCATGCCCTGATATTCTGCGAAGATGCGCCGTCATTAGAGGCAGCACTTCACAGAGCTTTTGACAGTGACAAACTGAATAAAATCAACACGAGGCGCGAATTTTTCAAAGTATCCCTTGCAGACATTAAGAGGGTCGTTAAAGAGAATTACGATAAGACTGTTGACTTTGTTGAGATTCCGCCCGCAGAACAATACAGGCAGTCATTGCTGTTGAAAAGTTGAGCTATACTGCGCTTTTGTCGGAGGCTTATACACGTCCTATGTATAATCACTCCGGCGGCTTCATTTTTTACACATATTTTTATTTCATTAAATTTTCCGCTCTTGACAGTTTTTCATATCCCTATACATGAAAACAGTGTTCTGAGAACCAAAACACCGCAAAGATTTATTACTTAGTCACTCATACAATGAAATATGAAAAATGTACAGACATCAGTGGATGGAAACATTCTCACAATCAAGATTGATCTTACACAGGATTTTGGTCCTTCAAAATCAGGTAAGACCCAGACTATTGCCACAACATTAGGCAACAAGCCGGTTTCACGTGCGTTCCCCGATGTAAGAGTCGGTGTTAACGTCTACAAGAAGATTTAAGCAGCTTCTTGATTGTTACCACTCTTTTAGCAATACGGCTACGTTTTGATTTTTGATGACAATGCGTCCATATGTAATAATTAATTCAGCGATGAGCGCTGACGGCAAACTTGCCACCCGTGAGCGAAAGCAGACTAAAATCTCCGGCGAACAGGATTTTCAGCGCGTCGAAAAACTGCGCGCAGAGTCCGATGCGGTAATGGTTGGAATAGGCACAATATTTTCCGACGACCCTTCTCTCAGGCTCAAAAAAGATGAATCCGCAAAAAAACGCCGCGCGGAAGGAAAAGCAGAACATCCGATGAGAGTTGTTGTAGATTCTCTTGCGCGTATGCCTCTTGACTCAGATATGTTTAGGAAGGGAACAGGGCGAGTGGTTGTTTTCGTCTCAAAGAAGGCAGAACTTGAAAATGTCAGAGCTCTTTCAGAGAAGGCAGATGTGATTTACGCAGGAGAAGATTTCGTCGACCTTGAGATTGTTCTGGATAAACTCGGCAAAATGGGAGTTAAACAGCTTATGGTTGAAGGCGGCGCAACTCTTTTGTGGTCTTTCATGAGCAGAAGACTGTTCGATGAAATCAGAATTTATGTTGGTGCGCTGATTATCGGCGGAAAAGATGCCCCAACGTTTTCTGACGGAGAAGGTTTTATCGACCCGAATGATTTTACAAAACTCAATCTGAAGAGCGTCGATAAAATCGACGACGGCGTTCTTCTTACGTGGACGAGAAGATGAGCAGGCTTAATATTACTCTGAACCTCAAATAATAGTTATGGGTTTCGAAATCGAAATAAAAGTGAAGGTTGATTCTCTGGATAAGATAAGAGACAACCTTTTGAAAAATAACTGCGACCTTATTGCCGATCAGGACGAATACGATATTTATTTTAATGCACCTCACAAGGATTTTGCAAAAAGCGATGAGGCTTTGAGGCTTCGCTGTGTTAAAAATCAGAAGTGCGGGAAAATTATGCAGCCGAATATTACCTATAAAGGTCCTAAGGTAGGTCGTGAAGGGTTCAAAGCCCGTGAAGAGATTATTGCGGATGTCTCTGATTCGGATGAGTTTACGACGATTCTTGAACGTATTGGTTTTGTTAAGACGGCTGAGGTTGTTAAGCACAGGGAGATTTATCAGTGCACTGATGCTATTGTGACGCTTGATAATTTATTGGGCGTGGGGTATTTTTCGGAGATTGAAGCGTCTTTTTCGCTTTCTGAAGATGAAGCGGTTAAGACGATTGATAAAACGGCTGAGATGGCGGGAATTTCAGGAGAGAGACTGACTAAGTCCTA
>JAUNXW010000126.1:0-4297 GCA_030539595.1 Methanocorpusculum sp.
AGCAGTACAGATACGAATACGAAAGCGCTCCGGGAAACGACAATTACAGACTGCCGAAAGTCTACATCGAAAACGCCAATCAGATTACAGGCGATGAATACAAAACCGCAATATCAGCCCTTGCAGATTTGGAATCTTATCTGAACGTCCTCCTAAGATAAAACGAAACCGTAGACACTCACCCCTGGACAATCACGCGTCCCGGTATGATTCTTCCAAACGACTGCGACGACATAAGAGAACAGACTATTGTCTACCGCTCAAGAATAGAAGAACTCCAAATGGTAATGAGGAAAATCTACAACCTCACGGATGTTCCCGTTTCAACCTGCGAGACAGAGATTTCTCTGCTCGTTGAGACCTGCAGGATTCTTATAACCGATTTGAAGACGACGCATGAGATTCTGAATAACCCTGTATGGAAAAATCCCGAAGAACTTGAGCGCCTGATTTCAAATATGCAGAAACTCTTCGACCACAGTTCAAGAATTATGAAATATTTCACGCCGGAGATTTTCTTAAGAAATCCGGCAAGGCTCTTTTCTGAGTTTAATGAATTTGCCGAGAAGAACAAACTCGTAAAAATATTTTCCGGCGACTACAAAAAACTCAAAACCGAAATCACCGGATACTATTACGGAGAAATTCCCGAAGACGAGCAGATTCTCAAAGACCTTGAAGACGCCAAAGATTATGTCACAGCCCGCGACGAATGGGAAAGAGACAAAGAAACTTACATGTCTCTTTTTGCTCCGGTCTGGAAAGATGAGTTCACAGACCCAGCAAAACTTTCAGAATACAAAGACTGGATTCTCGCAATTCTCACATTAATCAAAGAGGGACTTGTTACACACAGAACAATTGATCTGCTCTGTGCGGGAAATATTTCACGCACCGAACTTACGGCTTTGTTCGGAGAACTTGAAGAGGCAGTTCAAAAACACAGCGAGGCAAGAAATATTCTGTTTAAGGCTCTTGGAATTTCGGAAGAAACCGACTTTACTTTTGCCGAAGCAAGAAAACTTGCAGATATTTGGATTACGGATATCGACAGACTTGAAGAGTGGAGTAAATTCCTGACGTTTGCAGAGACTGTTTCAAAAACCACAGCCGCGCCTGTTATTCAATTACTCTTTGAAGGAAGAATCTCCAAAGGTGAACTAATCCCTGCCTATCTTGTGGGATACGCGGACTCGCTTCTTCGTGAAGCATACAACACGCGTCCTATTCTTGCGAGATTCTCACAGATACCGCACGAACAGAAAATTGAATCGTTCGCAGAGTATGACCGCATTGCAGTCTCCGACAATGCAAAAAGAATTATAAGAACTCTTGAGAAGAATGTTCCAGAAATTATTTCCGGCGCTTCAAGAGATTCCGAAATGGGGGTTCTCACAGGCGAGTTCAACAGAAAACGCAATCACATGTCGATTCGTATGCTGATGACGAAATCAGGCGGTCTGATTCAGAGAATCAAGCCATGCTTCATGATGAGTCCACTCTCTGTTGCCCAGTATCTTGACCCGTGTTCCGTTCAGTTCGATGTAATCATTTTTGATGAAGCCAGTCAGGTTAAGCCCGAAGACGCGCTTGGGGCTTTGATGAGGGGAAAACAACTGGTCGTTATGGGAGATTCGCGTCAGCTTCCGCCGACAACTTTCTTTGACCAGATTGGCGGAAACGATGACGACGATGATTCAGATATTGTTGCGGGAATCACAGATATGGAGAGCCTTCTCCATGTCTGCAAACAGTCTTATCCGACAAGACGCCTGAGATGGCACTACAGGTCGCGCCATGAATCTCTGATTGCGGTTTCCAACTATGAATTCTATGACGGAAACCTGCTTCTGTTCCCCTCGCCTCAGCACGAAACTCCGGACTTGGGACTTTCATTTGTTTATCTTCCCGATACAATTTATGACAGAGGCAAAGCTGGCGTAAACAAAGATGAGGCAAAGGCTGTTGCCGAAGCGGTAATTTCTAATTACGAGAAGTTCCCGCACAAATCTTTGGGCGTTGCAACGTTTTCAACGAGACAGCAGGATGCAATAATTCATGAGGTTGAAATTCTCCTGAGAACTCATCCAGATATTGAGATGCTGATGCACCCGGCAAACGGTGAAAATTTCTTCGTGAAAAATCTTGAAACTGTTCAGGGTGATGAACGCGATACAATTTTAATCAGCATAGGCTACGGCTTCGATGCAAACCACAGGCTTTCAAGAAATTTCGGTCCGCTGAATCAGGCAGGAGGAGAGAGGAGGCTTAATGTTTTGATTACGAGGGCACGCGAACGCTGCGTTGTTTATTCAAATTTCAGAGGAGCTGACTTAAACATCAGCTCAGATTCCGGCGCAGGACTTACTGCTCTTGCAGGTTTCCTTACATATGCCGAAAACAGAACCGGTCTGCCTAACTCTGAGAATTCTGCAAAAAGCGACGCGTCAGAATTATTCTCTGAAACAGTTGCGAGAATGCTTGAGGACAACGGATACACAGTTACAAGAAATCTTGGCTGCGCAGGTTTCAGAATTGATATTGCTGTTGCGTCTCCGACTGAAAGTGGGATTTACATGGCTGGGATTTTATGCGACGGACCTTATTACTGGTCTTCGGATGTCGCGCGCGACAGAGACCGCTTAAGAAATCAGGTTCTCAAAGGGCTTGGGTGGAATTTGGTCAGAGTATGGTCTGCCGAATGGTTCCAGCACCCGATTTCATGCACCAAAGTTCTTCTCGATTTCCTGAAAGAAGCGGAAGCGTCTCCGATTAAAATTGAAGAGCCTGTTCCTGAAGAACAGCCCGAATCTGAAATTTCAGAAGATTCTCTATCTGAAATTAAATATGAAGATACTGAGCCTGAACCTACTCTGCCTTATGCAAAAGTCTCTTTTGAGCCTTATGTATGCTGCAGCGAATCTGTTCTGTCAAACTATCATCAGTTTTCGTCTGTTCAGGACAATGTTTTGCAGACCGCAATTCTGGAGATTGTTGAGATTGAAGGTCCGATTTCTCTTTCGGTGTTGTCCAAGAGGATTAAAGAGCTTGGAAATTCAGTGCGCATGACCGCGAAAGCAAAACAGAGGATAGTTTCTCTGGCTGAAGATTTGGTGAATGCGGACAATCTCACGAAAGATGAAGAAGGGTTCTATGCAGTTCCTGTAATTGAGATTGTTCCGCGCGAAAGACCTAACAAATGGGAATTTGATGATGTGTCTTTGTCTGAAATTTCGCAGGCGGCAAAAATTATTCTTTCAAAACAGTTTGCGACGCCGAAATCGGATTTGGCAAGACAGACTGCAATTGTGTTAGGATTTAAGGCAACCGCACAGATTAAGGAAAGGGTTATTGCGGCAATTGATAAGGCAGTCGCCTCAGGCGAAATTATTCTGGATGGGGATGTCTGCAGAATAGATGAAGATGAGGAGATGGAGTAATTCATCTATAGAATTTTTTATTAAGATTCATCTCAAATATTTTTATTATGTCACTTTCAGTGGATGTTATTGATAAGCTTGCCGCATTAATTACGGCAGCGTTTGGACTTGTTGCAGCACTTGCCTGGAACACAGCAATTCAGGCAGTATTTACAGAAATCTTCGGCACTCAGAGCAGTATCCCCGCAATGCTCGGTTATGCTGTGTTTGTTACAATTATTGCCGTCTTCTTTACCGTCTGGATTGGTTTCGTTTCCGGTAAGGCAAAGGATAAGATTCCTTGTAACCCGCTTCACAAGAAGGAGTAAATCTCCAACAATCTTTTTTTGTTTCAACGTCATTGATTTAGTTATGAAGATTTTCTGCGCGCAGATTAATCAGGTCTGGGAAGATATAGATTCGGCTTTTGAAAAAGCTGATGAGGCTGTGAGTTCAGCGAACGCGGATATGGTTGTTTTCTGCGAGCAGTTTGCAACAGGCTGGAGACCTGCGCCTTCAAAGTTTTCTGGTGAAGAAGTTAAGGAGCGCTGGATTTCTCTTGCGCGAAAATATAAGACATGTGTTGTAGGGTCTTATCAGAAAAAAACTGATTGCAGAAAGCCTGAAAATACTATGCTTGTCTGCGCGCCTGACGGTTCGGTGCTTGCTGAGTACTCAAAGATTCATTTGTTTTCGCCTGCGGGTGAGGATAAGAATTTTTCAGCGGGGGCTAAACCTGTTACTTTTGAGTTCGGCGGGATTAAGTTCGGCTGTGCGATTTGTTTTGACCTGCGCTTTCCGGAAATTTTCAGAGAATATTTGCACGCAGGGTGTCAGGCTGTTTTGGTTCAGGCTGCGTGGGCTGCTGCGCGTGTTGC
>JAUNXW010000126.1:4307-5048 GCA_030539595.1 Methanocorpusculum sp.
GAGAATAGAGGGTATGTAGTTGCGTGCGGGTGTCTGGGATATGATGGGGGGGCAGAGCCGCCCTCATCCGAGAAAGGCGCAAGACTTTCGAGCGATTCGGTTTACGGGGTTGATTTTTGTGGGCGGAGTTTGGTTTGTGATTATGAGGGGAGGATAATTAGCGATGCAGGGGTGTTTGAAGGTGGGGCTTTGATTGATTTAGAGGAGGACAGGGTGGTTGATGAGGTGGGGGAGATGAGGGAGAAGTGGGGGGTTAAATCTTGAACAGGAGGAAGGGTCTGTGTTAGGATTACTTAATTTTAAACCTAGATCCAATGATGTTGCTCACATACATTATTTATTTTCGTGTCAATTGTATGATATTAACATAAAAGATAATGAATATATTTGACAATAGCTTATGCGTCATTTCAAATATCTCTAATATCATTACAATAATATCCTTTATTGCATGATGCCCATCTTCTGATTTTTTTTCAAGATGATTTATTATCAGTCTCATTAATATAATATTTATAAACACGATACATCTTCTAAATCCGTAACAATACTTCAATAAATCCTCAAAAGCAAATAATTCTTCCTTTTTAAAATCAATATTAATATTATTGCTGTTACTCATCCCATTAGTTCGATATTTTACAACAACTCTATTCCAATATTTAAATTTCAAACCAAGTCTTGATAGTTTTAACCAACGCGGATAATCTTCCATTAGCCTATATTTCTCATCATATAATC
>JAUNXW010000127.1 GCA_030539595.1 Methanocorpusculum sp.
ACAAATTGCAATCTCAAATTAATTTTAATATCTGAATCTACTATTGGACAGGCTCCGGGACAAACTCATCCAATCATAACTCATCACAAACAATTATACTGCCCACGCACAAACAATTACTGCAATATGTCATCACTCGAAGAACTCATGGCAAAAGCGAAAGACCTCCACTCTGACGGACACACCGTAGACCAGATAGCGGACGAACTCAGCTTATCAACCGACACAATAACATGGCTCTTAACTCAGGGCAAAGCAGGCTCGGCAGCACCAAAAGATGTACACATTGACTGGACAGTTGTCAGCTCCAGCACAACACTCCTTGGAGGAATGGCATCCATGCTCATGGCAAACTTCGAAAGCAGATGTCACTCAAACGACGACGACTGCGACTGCGAAGGACTTGATGCAGTCATTGGTGTCTCAGTCTCCGGTGTCCCCCTTGCCACATTAATGGCAACCGAAGACGGACTTGACCTCGCTATCTACCACCCGTCAAAACACAATCCGGAAGGAAAAACAGGTTCTGTATCAGGCAACTTCGCAAAAATCACAGGCAGGAGATGCTTAATCGTCGACGACTGCATAACAACCGGCAACACCCTCACAGAAATCGTCGACTATCTCAGAAGACACAAAGCCGAACCTGTTGGAATCTGCGTCATCTTCGACAAGCGCGGTATAAAAGAAATTGAAGGAGTTCCTGTTTACTCTCTCTTCACAATCAAGCGCATCGACTGAAACCGCAACATCGAATACAATAAGTATATATAGACTTACAATCCACATTTTTAGCATATTATTTACAGGTGAATATGTAACATGGCAAACAAACCAAGTGCAAATCAGCCGATTGTTATTTTAAAGGATAACGTTGAGCACGTTCCCGGACAGGAAGCTCTGCGCTCCAATATTATGGCAGCCAAAGTTCTCGGCAACACCGTCAGAACCACTCTCGGCCCGCGCGGTATGGATAAGATGCTCGTAACTCAGGGAAGCGACGACATTGTTGTAACAAACGACGGAGCAACAATTCTCCACCAGATTCACGTTGAGCACCCCGGAGGAAAACTTGTCGTTGAGGTCGCAGAAACTCAGGACAGCGAATGCGGCGACGGAACAACAACAGCGGTTGTTTTGGTCGGCTCACTTATGGAACAGGCTGAAAAATTAATTGACAGCGGCGTTCACGCATCAATTATTGCGAAGGGATTCAATCTCGGTATGGAAAAAGCTCTTGAGATTGTCAACGGTCTTGCAATTGATGTAACACCGAAAGACAAGGCAATGCTTAAGCAGATTGCAAAGACAGCCATGACCGGCAAATCTATTGAGATGATTAACGAGAAGGCTTCCGATGTTGTTGTTGAGGCTGTTACAACCGTTGCTGAAAAAGACGGCAAAAAGACAGTCGTTGACGAGGGAGACATTCTTGTTAAGAGCAAGCGTGCCGAATCAATGGAAGCAGAACTTGTCAAGGGAATTTTAATCGACAAGATGAGAGTTGATTCGCTTATGCCGAAGAAAATCAGCGGTGTTCGTGCGGCGTTTATTTCAGGTCCTCTTGAGATTACAAAGACACAGACTAAGTCGAAGATTAAGATTAATTCGGCAGACCAGCTTCTTGCTTTCTCTGACGCGGAGCGTGCAACTCTTAAGAAGATGGCGGACAAGTTTGCCGAAATGGATGTTAATGTTGTTCTCTGTCAGAAAGGTATTGCCGACCCGGTTCAGTATTATCTTGGTGAGCACAAGATTTACGCGCTTGAGTTTGTTCCCGAAAAGGATGTTGCATACGCGGCAAAAGCAATGGGCGGTCAGGTTGTTAACAAGCCCGAAGACCTTACCGATGATTTAATCGGTGTCGCAGGAGAGCTTGAGATGCTTGAAGACCTTGAGATGACGAAGATTTCAAAGTGCAAGAACCCCAAGGCTGTTACAATTCTTCTTAAGGGTTCTTCACAGCACCTTGTTGATGAGCTTGAGAGAGCTATTGAGGATGCAAAGCGTGTTGTTCAGGATGTTGTTGAGGACGGAGCATATACAATCGGCGGAGGTTCTGTTGAGGCTGAGCTTGCTCTGAGACTTCGTGAGTATGCGACAACAGTCGGCGGACGTGTTCAGCTTGCTATTGAGGGATATGCTAAGGCTTTTGAAATTATCCCGAAGACACTTGCAGAGAACTCAGGTTTCGACACGGTCGATAAGGTTATTGATCTCCGTCAGGCTCACGCAAACGGTGAGAAATACGCAGGTCTTGATGTGTTTACCGGTAAGGTCGTTGATATGAAGGCGGCAGGGGTTGTTGAGCCGAAACGCGTTAAACGTCAGGCAATTCAGAGTTCTTCCGAGACCGCTATGATTCTTATCCGTGTCGACGATATGATGGTGTCTAAGGGCGCCGGTCAGATGTAAATATAATATCTATATTTTTCTTTTTTTTGTGTGTATGCTGCACTCATAAGGAGTTTCGTCAATAGTGGAATCAGCCGAATATATTAATCTATGACTAATTGTTTCCTGTATTGTAATTTTTCGTGATGTACCCGACGCTAAATAATTCCGAAGAAAAAATCTTGTCCAACGAATTCACATAACGATTCAAAAACATTCTGTTTACTCGCAAGCCTAATGTCTTGCTCAGCTAAAGATGCTAAAACATCTCGCCTCAGCTGAGAAACCTAAAGGTTTCCGCATTGAACAAACTTGAATCATCATATCCAATCCGATGTCTTTTTTAAATTCCAGAGCATATCAAATAAAGACGCGCACATAATATCTGTGCACTGATTAGCCTGCCGAGGTAGTCTAGTCCGGAAGGGCGGTGGCCTCGAAAGCCTCTGGTGGTGACACCTCGGGAGTTCAAATCTCCCCCTCGGCGCTTCATTTTTTATTTTTAAGTTTTATTTCGCCATATTTCAGAGCGCATAAATTTATTTTTAGTTTTGTAAAGCAGGTATATAATGACAATTATTTTTGAATTGATATTTCGTGATATATGATAAATTTCAGAAATTATCACAATAAGATATATATATGATTAAATCATAATTTGAATTATACTCAGTATATATAAATCAATACTGTTTATTCCCTTAAAAATTGGTACAAAAATGGACTCATACGAAGTACGTAAAGAAAGCGAGCGGTGTTTTACTGTTACTGTTACGAGTCCGAAAAATCTTGAATGGAAGCCGCTGGATTCAAGCGGAATTAACATTGTCAATAAAAACTGCACTACAAACAGTAACGGTAAAAACTATTCATGGACTCTTGAGGTGGATGAGCCGGGCTTATATGAGCTGAGGATGATTCACCAGAGTTTCGACGGCGTATTCAAAAAAATTGTTATCCCAATTATTGCTGATTCGGCATTAACAAGAAACACGGTATGAATATCGGATTTTCCGAGTTCATCTTTTTTATAAGAGTTTGTACAATCGTCTAATCTAATATTTAAATTAATTTGGGATTGCGATTTTTTGAGATTTAGACGTTTTTTGTGCCTGCATCGTCTAAGGCAACGCAGACTTGTTTACCGTTGTAACTGCCCCTACGCAAATCATAAGATTGACCTTATCAAAACTAACTATTTTTGCGTCTCTTCTATAATTCTGCAGGCGTTGATGCATCCGTTCTGTTCTTCAAACAAATGAGTAAGGGACACAGGTTTCATTTCAAGCGCTCTGTCTATTGCCCCGCTCAGAATTTCTTTCGTAATTGTGTCTCCGCGAATCATAATTCCCGCAGACATTTTTTCAATTTTAAGTCCGTTGTTTCCCTGCTCAGGATGATACGGGTCAATTATCATAATCACAGGCTTGTTGAAATAAAGCGACTCGTGCAGAGTTGTGAGCCCGCCGTGAAGAATAGTGACACTCGCTTTTGCCATATGGGGATAAAGCGACTGAATGTATTCAGAGGTTTTGAAATTTGAACTCTCCTTTGGAAGACCCGGCGAAGTTGAAAAGACTTCAAAGAGAATATCTTTTTTTTCTTCCGCAATCTCTTTGAGCATCGCATACATTGGCATCTTAAACGGCTCTCCTCCGAAACTCGCAAAAACCGATTCACGCGAAGTCTGATGGGATTTAATGTCGTCATCAAGAATTGGACCTATAAACCTGAATTTATTTTTGTGTTTTTCCTTTATGTCAAAATTAAATTCGCTGACCGTGTTCGGTTCTGCAAAATCAGGAACAAGAACCGCTTTGGGAATTGTAACAAGATATCTGCCGATGACAGCTCCAAAGAGTTTCCAATATACCGCATCGGGAAACGCAAGCGATGAAAAATGATTCTGATTGGTTATGAAAAATACCGGTATTCCAAGAGTTTTGGCAGCGACACCCGCAGCAAACATTGTGTCGCAGATTAGAACGTCGATGTTTTTATTTTTGAGAATTTTTCTGATGCCGAAAAATGATTTGAGGAGGGCTTTTGGAATCCCAATTGACGATGATACTGTCTTTGCCAAATCAAAATATCCGCCGTCGCCTTCAAGAGTTACCTCGCGGCAGGTTTCAAAGAGCTCAAAGTCCCCTTGTTTTTTTATGAACGAGTAGCCTTTTGCGTAAGCCGCGAACAAACATGTGTGTCCCTGCTTTTGAAGATATTTCGCGAGTTTGGTTGAGCGTGAAGCATGACCAAGCCCTTCACCGCAGACGACAAAAAGGATTCTCATTGATTAGAAGAAATATTATCCGTGAGATAATAAAATGATAACTGTTGGCATTATTCTTTTTTTAAATTCCTAACAGCAAGCCTGATGATTTTAATTAACAGCACCAGACCGACTGCCGCAAAAACCGCGTATAAAAAATATTGAATGATTATAAAAATCATCAGAGTTTCGGCCTTGACTCAACAGCTTTTGCCAGAAGATTTACAGCTCCCTGTAAATCTTTCAAATCCATAACCTCGACAGGTGAGTGAATACATCTTGTCGCAATTGAGATTGGAATACTTGGGATTCCGCCGCGTTCAAAGTTAATTGCCGATGCGTCTGTGTTTCCGCCGTCTCCGACTTCAATCTGAATCTTA
>JAUNXW010000128.1 GCA_030539595.1 Methanocorpusculum sp.
AATGCATAAAGGGTAGCCGCGGCAAGTCCGAGAAGAATACCTATAGGATTCATATCTGCGAACGAAACCGACGAGCCGATGATTCCTCCCGCAAGAATAGTTCCCGCAAAAATCACGATGGCAGAGATTATCTTTCCTTTCGACGGAACTTTTCTTCTTGCTATGGTTTCAATCACAAGACCAATCCATGAATACTGGAAGAGTAAAATCACCGCAAGGGAAATCGGTAAACCGAACACAGCGAATGAATGGAAATAGCAGATTGTAACAAGCGCCATTGCAACACCCGCAATAATCAGCAGAATCACACGTTTGCCCGTTGGGACTGTACTTTTGGGCGCTTTCGGCTGTTTTCTCTGATATACAAGCCATACGATTAAGACCACAAGTGCAAGAATAACCCAGCCGTAGAAGAATTTGCCGACAAGGATAGTCGGTAAATCAAAACCTGAGAGAATTACAAGAGTGGATAAAACCGCATACGAACAGGATGCAAGAAGCACCAGAATCGATGCGAACAAGACTGAGGATGATAATTTTTTGATGTCCATATCAGTAGTTTTTGAAAGGGTAGATATAATAAATTATTCAAAATTTTCAGAAACTCAAACTTATTTTAGTGAAAAACAAATAATTCTGAGCAAGTTTTATTTAGCGAAACGCAAGCCGTGTTGTTTTTGAAAATGATCGGGTTGTTTGAGAAATTAAGGGTTATCCGACGGCAAAATTTGTCCGACGCGGATTTTATTGAGAGACTTAATACTGATGCAATCAGTATTTATTTAAATCAGATTAATTTTTAAAAATGGTGAGGCAGGGAATTTCTGAAAACACAGATACACAAACCGCGCAGTCACGTTTCAGCTTACAGTCCTTTTCTGAATTTATGAAGAGCAAGAACCAGAAGAATTCCTGACAGTCCAAGAGACACAGCAATAATCATAATAAACGAATGCACGCTTGATGAGAACGGAACTGGAACGTTCATACCGAAAAATCCCGCGACAAGCATAGGAAAGGTCAGCAGAATTGCCAGAATGGTAAACAGCTTCATTGTATCGTTCGCGTTATTGTTGATGATTGAAGCAAACGTCGCCATTGTGCTTGAGATGGTTGCCGAATAATTTTGAGCCATGTCAAGAGCCTGACTGTTTTCAATAAGTGTGTCTGAGAGAAGTTCCCTGTCGTCATCCGTGAGTTTTGAGGATGTTACTGTCGAAACCGAGATTTTATCGAGAACAGTGTCGTTTCCCTTGAGCGAGTTGGTTATGTAAACAAGTGATTTGGAAAGCGTCAGCATGTGAAACAGTTCTTCGTTTCGGGTTGACTTCCTCAGATTCTTTTCGAGTTCGAGTGTCTTTTTGTCAATCATTCTGAGATAATTTACGAAGAGCCCCGCGTTTTTGTAGAGGAAGTAGAGTATGAACTGTGTTCTTTTCTGTGTGGAGATGTTTTTTACAGCGCCTTTTGCAAAGGAGTCAAGAACCTGACTTCTGCGAAGAGAGATTGATACTATATTTTTTGGGGTGAGGATGAAGCCAGAAGGTATTGTCTGATAGGTTTCTATGTCGCCGTCGGTAATCATATAAGGGGTATCGGCAATTACCAGAGAAAAATCCGAGCCGTGCTCAACACGCGGGGTTTCTTCAGGGTCAAGCAGGATTGTGATGTCGGATTTTTCTATGTTTAAGAATTTACAGACATGGTTTATTTCATCTTCCGCAGGCTCAATGAGCCTTATCCAGCAGCCGTCACAGATTTCATCAACGCTGTTTATTTTTCCGTCCGCGTCCGATAAGTATATGTCCATCATAGAATCCCTTCTTAATATCTAATGAGTGGGAAGGGTAATAATATTTATTGACACAGCACCTTTACGATAGGAATACAGTTAAGCAGATGATGATTGCAGTACCGATTATTGCGGCCGTATTTTTGATTCGCGGTTATTTTTTCTCCGAAGAGAAAAATTCTGAAGGC
Organism: Methanocorpusculum sp.; assembly: GCA_030539595.1. Lineage (GTDB taxonomy): Archaea > Halobacteriota > Methanomicrobia > Methanomicrobiales > Methanocorpusculaceae > Methanocorpusculum. The sequence goes on from JAUNXW010000128.1 coordinate 1,981, forward strand.
TAAGGCAAACGCACACATCAGTAATTAATTCTATCAATCGTTGGTATTACGAATTTCAAAAAACATCATATTTATATTATTTAAATCTCAATTTTATATGGTTAATGAATATGAAAAATAATCAATATACCTGAAAATGATATTCAAAAATAAAGTTGATCTGCTGCACGGCTCTGTATTCAAAGGTCTGATTCTATTCACACTCCCGCTAATTGGAACAAGCCTGATTCAACTTATGTTTTCAACCGCGGACATGATTTTTGCCGGAAATTTCTTAGGAGATGCGGCAGCTGCGGCTGTAGGTGCAAGTACATTAATAGTATACTTTTCAATAGCCTTCCTTGTAGGACTTTCAACAGGTGCGGGCGTCATCATATCCTCCCATTTCGGAGCCGGAAATAAAAACAAACTTCAAAAATCACTCCAGAACTCAGTAATCATATCCATTGCCTTCGGGATTATTCTAACTCTGCTGAGTTTTCTGTTATCCCCTCTGATTCTCACTCTGACAAACGTCCCAAGCGACTTATTTGAAACAGCCGCATCCTACTGCCGTATTTATTCTCTGAGCATAGTATTCGCATCACTGTATAATTTTGGATTTGCGGCATTGCGCTCAATAAGCAACTCAAAAAAACCGTTCATCTTTTTGGCAATAGGCGGAGTTGCAAATATCACTCTTAACGCTGTATTCATACTAATATTTCATATGGGAGTTAACGGTCTTGCATGGGCTACTTTCATCTCACAGATGATTATTGTAATCTGTGTATATCGAGAAATTCAGAAAAAAACTCTGGATAATCCGATTAGAATAAACAGACTGCATATCGACCCATACTATATCAAAAAAATTTTGTGGATAGGCATTCCGATAGCACTTCAGTTAACAATAATAATTTTTTCAAACCTATTTATCCAGTCACAGATAAATCTCTTCGGGGACGATACTATGGCGGCATTCTACTATTATTACAAAATTGACAACCTTGTGTGGATGGTTACAGTTGCATTCGGACAAGCGGTTACTGTATTCGTAAGTCAGAATCTCGGCGCCGGAAACATTTTACGGGCTCGGGAAGGGGTAAAAAAATGTATGATGCTTGGTGTTGCGGGAACTCTGGTAATGAATATTATTATAATGCTGTTCAGTACTCCTCTAATGTCCGTCTTTACCCACGATGCACACATTATACAAATTTCGATAGAGATTTTATTCATAATTATGCCTCTTTACTGTATTTTTGCAGTGGTTGAAATTCTGAACGGGGCATTGAAAGGAGCTGGTAAAACTTTTGCCGCCATGGTAATAATTCTCGTTAATTTCTGCCTTGTCAGGATAATCTTCCTGTATCTGTTTCAGACTGTTTCACTATCCGTCAATTCAATTGCTATGGTGTATCCGGCAAGCTGGATAACAGTTACAATATGTCTTGCAGTATATTATAAACTCAGACCGATGAAGTCCGAGGTCTACTAAACATACATTTTAAAATCATTGATAAATTTGATGACATTGATTTAGATTATTAATGCCGTAATGGCGTTACAAAATATAATTCATTTTCGTAAATTCAGAAATCACCGATGTTTGTGTATTTATGAAAACAAAATCGATAAAACAATGCGGGCTTGACCCGCGTAAAAAAATAATTTATTCCAATCTTACTTAATCAGAAGAAGCACCGGCACGAAAACCAGTGAAATCATCGACATAAGTTTGATAAGAATGTTAATCGAAGGTCCTGAGGTATCCTTAAACGGATCTCCAACAGTATCACCAACGACTGCTGCCTTGTGTGCATCCGAACCCTTTCCGCCGTAGTTACCGATTTCGATAAACTTCTTAGCGTTATCCCAGGCTCCTCCGGCGTTTGCCATTGTAATAGCAAGCAGGAAACCTGATGCAAGTGAACCGACTAAAAGTCCTCCAAGAGCCTGTGTTCCAAGTCCTGGGATAAGACCGACTGCAATTGGTACAACAATTGCAAGAAGTGCAGGTGCAATCATCTTGTGAATTGCGGAGCTTGTTGCGATACCGATTGCTGAGGTGTAGTCAGGGTCAGCTGTTCCTTCCATAAGTCCCGGAATTTCTTTGAACTGTCTGCGGACTTCAATAACAATCTTCTGTGCTGCCTGACCGACTGCGGTCATAGTAAGTGCAGAGAAGAGGAACGGAAGCATTGCACCGATTAAGATACCGATGAACACTTTTGTGTTCATGATTGAAAGGTCTGCGAAGTCAAGTCCGACTGCAAGTGAGTATGCGCTGAACAGTGCAAGACCTGTGAGTGCGGCTGAACCGATAGCAAATCCTTTACCGATTGCGGCTGTGGTGTTTCCGACTGCATCGAGTGTATCTGTGATTTCACGAACTTTCGGGTCCTGGTGAGACATCTCGGCAATACCGCCTGCGTTATCTGCTACAGGTCCGTATGCATCGACTGCGAGTGAGATACCGAGTGTGGAAAGCATACCGACTGCTGCAATACCGATACCGTACATTCCTGCAAACTGGTATGCGATAAAGATAGCAATTGAGATGATTAATACAGGCCAGACTGTTGACTCCATACCTTTTGCAAATCCGCTGATTATGTTTGTTGCGGCACCTGTTTCACAGGATTTGGAGATTGTCTTTGTCGGCTTGTAGTCGAAAGATGTGTAGTATTCGGTGATAAGTCCGATTAAGAATCCTGCAACGAGTCCTGCGATTGTTGCAAACCAGATACCCATTCCAAGGCAGCCCGCACCAAGAGTAATCATGGTGAAGTTGCCGTATAAGAGGTAACTTGTTGCACAGTATGTTCCAAGAATTGAAACTACAATTGCAATGACTGTTCCGGTGTTGAACGCTTTGTGAATTGCGGCACTTTCGTTCTTGCTTGTGCGCACAAAGAGAGTTCCGATAATTGCTGCGATGATACCGAAGGCGGCAATCATCATCGGAAGAAGAATGAGGCTGAGTGACGAAATTGATTCTCCGAACATTTCTGTTGCAAAGAGTGCACCAGCTGCTCCGAGAGCCATTGATG
>JAUNXW010000129.1 GCA_030539595.1 Methanocorpusculum sp.
GAACTTCTAATAAATTCCTATCAACGCTGAGCGGAGAGATTATCGTAGCGAAGCCAAAAATTAGTTGAAATAAAACTAATAAATAAAAATTAGTGAAGTACTGTAATAGTGATTAAATCAGTTGGACAAGATTTGGTCTAAGTTTCTGCTACAGTGTGTACTCATTTCGTTACACCACGAAAACCACACGAAAAAATACGAAAAACACGAAAATTAATCTGTTTGGTTGGCTTTATCATATATAGCAATGCACGAAATTTAACGAAAATCGCGAAATGATTGCTAAAAATTTACAATAATTATTACAAGAAGAATTAACAGCAACCCTTTTGTGTTTTTCGTTAAATTTCGTGTTTTGCTATGTAAACTAAAGTCAACCTTACCGTTCTCTTTTCGTGATTTTTGTATTTTTTCGTGTGGTTTTCGTGGTGTAACGAAATGTGTACATACTGTAGCAGAAACTTAGTCTAAATCTTGTCCAACGAATTCTCATAACGATTGAACAAGATCACAAAGCGCTACCGCGTAAGTCCGAATTAATTAAAATCTCAGAATCAACTACCTTTAAATGCTCCTGCCTTCATTCTCTTCTCCTAAGGCAGACCACGCGGCTCGGTGAATTTTCATCAAAAACATCATAACCGCATTTTTCTGCGACGAGTTTAGCAAACTCCCTTATGAAAGCCATATCCGGAACAGCCTCTCCACTCAGTCTTCTGCGGCTGAAACCCAGATACATGTAGCCCTTAATCTCAACAAACATCGGCTCAGCCTCTGCTATAAGTTTTGCAAACCCTTCCGCGAATTTATCATTGTAACCCTTAACAAGAGTTATGCGAACAGCTGTTCTGCTGCCTTCATCCTCTTTGGTTTTAAGAAGCGAAAGCGACTTAATAACCGAACTCCACATAATTTCTGCATCGCCTGCTGGTCTGCAAAGTGTTTCATAAGAAGAGCAGTCAACCGCATCAAGAGAAAGATAAAGCTGTGTCGGATGAATTTTTTCAATCATCTTTGGAACAGTTCCGTTGGACACAACAAAAACACTACCTCTTGTTTTTAATTTTTCAACAAGCTCATCGAGATAAGGATAAAGTGTCGGCTCGCCCGAAAGAGACACAGCAAACTGTGTCGGATTATTCACCGCAGTAAGCCAACGCTCTTTTTCCGAATAAGGCTTATCGCCCGAAAGCCCTTTACTCTGCAAAGCGGAAATTGATGCAATAATTTCATCAGGTGTCAGCGTCACAAAATCCTCAGGCTCATACTCCATCGAGCGCCAGCAGAACAGACACCTCTGATTACAGCGCAGAGTAGGTGTCATCTGAACGCATCTCCATGATTCTATCCCGTAGAACTGATGCTTATAGCACTGCTCGCCGCCGCGAAGAGCTCTCTTGCACCAGAGACACGGTTTTATCGCAGCTGTAGCTTCGTCGCTTATAAAATTATAACCCTGACGGTGTAAAGAATCGCGCGGCGACTTCGGCGTGTTTTTTTTATACATGCGGGATGTAATCCTCGAACTTATCGCGGGAAGCAAAAACCTCTTCTGCGGTTGGGTTTCTCAGGACTACTTTTTCCGCGTCAAGCTCCCCCATAACGACGCAGGAAAAACTTTCATCCTTAAACCCCTCAATTACTGCGTAGTCGTATCCAAGATAATTGTAAATATTGAGGAGAGTGTAAACATCCGTTCCCTCAAGAGTGATTACGGATTTTTCCGCGTCAATTCCCGCGCTGCATACAGCTCCCGCATTAAAATGAATAGTGGTATCCTTACCCTTCGGAAGTTCCCAGATATGATGCCCCATATGTTTTATTGTAGCGGTTTTACCGACAGATGCAAGCAGCGGAACAAGTTTTGAGATAATAGTGGTCTTGCCGGAATTTGAGTGACCTATAATATTGATTATTTTCATCCTTATATTATAGTTGTATTGAGTGGATTTATTAGTTGTGAACGTAAACAATAGAAGTAACAAGGTTGCGCTATGAAATTGATGATGAGCAGCGGAAGAACGCACGAACAGGGTGCACAATTATACAATAAAGATACAAAGCAATACTCAATAGAAACATCCTACTGTTTTCTGAATCCGATGGATGCAATGGAAATCGGGGTTGAGGAAAGCGAGCATGTGTTAATCACAAGTTCTGCGGGGAGCACGGTTTTTTCGGTGCGGGAATCTTCTGAAACTCCCAAAGGCGTTGTGTTTATTCCGTGCGGACCTTTTGCGAATTTTATTCTTCATGACATTACTCACTCAACCGGCGCGCCGGATTTCAAGGGAATGGCGGTTGATGTTGAGCCAACAGACCTCCCTCTTAAATCCGCGTGGGATTTGATGGAGGAACTCGGCGGACTGAGATATGAAGTACCCGAAGGAATTAAACTTCCCAATGCAGAGCAGGGCGAAAAAATTGTGAAGGACGCGATTTGTCCTCTCTGCGGATGTTTATGCGACGACCTTGAACTTCACATAAAAGACGGTGTTGTAACAGACGTCATCAACGGATGCACACTTGGAGCGGGTAAATTTTCTTCAAAGGGAAGAATGATTACTCCTGTTGAGCGCGAAGGAGATAAATGGGTTGAGACCGATTTTGATAAAGCAGTCCGCAAAGCCGCGGAAATGTTTGCAAATGCGAAGCGTCCTCTTTTTTACGGCTGGTCTGGAACATCGACAGAAGCGATGCACATCGGTCTTGAGATAGCCGAAGAAATCGGTGCGGTAATGGATAACTGCTCTTCAGAATGTCACGGTCCGACAATTATGGCGGTTCAGGAAGTCGGACACCCCGGCTGCACGCTCGGTCAGATTAAAAACCGCGCAGATGTTATAGTTTACTGGGGATGTAACCCGATAGCCGCTCATCCGCGTCATCTTTCAAGATACTCAACTTATTCAACGGGCGCTTTCCGCGATGAAGGCAGAAGCGACAGAACAGTTATTGTAGTGGATATTCGCGAATCTGATACTGCAAAGCTCGCAGATATTTTTGTTCAGGTGAAACCCGGTGGAGATTACGCGCTGTTCAATGCTATCAGAGCCGTTGTCCGCGGAGAGCGCGATGTTATTCCGGATACGGTTGCTGGAGTTGAGCGCAACGTTATCTTCAAGGTTGCCGATGTTTTGCTTTCCGCAAAGTTCGGCTCGTTCTTTACGGGAATCGGTTTAACACAGTCACGCGGAAAATACAAAAATGTCCGTGCGGGAATTGAGCTGGTTGATGAACTCAACCGCCATACAAAATATACTCTTACTCCGCTCAGAGGGCATTGGAATGTTGACGGAACGAATCAGATGTTTTCGCTTGAAGCGGGTTATCCTTACGCTGTGGATTATTCACGCGGTATTGTTCACTACAATCCGGGAGAGACAAGCGGTGTCGATATTCTCGCAAAACATGAGGCTGACGCGGTTTTAATTATCGGAACTGATTTGGGAGCACATTTCCCGCGTGAGACGGTTGCGCATCTGGCAAAGATTAACACCGTTGTGATTGACCCGTTTATTTCGCTTTCAACCGCTGTTGCGAAACTTCATATCCCTGTGGCTTCGGTAGGTCTTGACGCCGAAGGAACAGCTTACAGACTTGACGGCGTCCCTCTTCACGTAAAGAAAGCGTTTAAGTCCGATATGCCTTCGGATGTTGAGATTCTTCAAAGAATTCTGGATGAGGTCAGGAAGATTAAGAGCGGGAATTAAATCTTTTCACAATATTACACGAACAGTTTCAATTATTACTATCATTAATTATTTTCATCAACCGTGAAATTCCCGTCAGAATCTCAACACACTCATTTCTTGATAAATCCTTATCGCAGACAGCATCGGATAAAATATCCAGAGCCTTAAGCGCAGCGTCTGAATAATCTCCGGAATTAAAATCCTTTGCGCAGTTTTTCTGAATCGATTTATGTATATACTCCTCGCAGTCGATTAAATCCGAATCCTCTTCAAGCGGTTCATTCACAACAACATCCGCGATAACGACACCTGTTTGTGAAACAATCTCCCTGCAGACATCAAGAAGCCTTTCATCGAAAACATCAGAATCGTAATCCGCATAATTTTCTGTTGTGAAAACCGCACGGTACGGATACTTTTTTTCTTTGGTTTCAAACAGTGCTCCGATTTTAAATTCTATCAGCTCGCATTCAGCGCCGTCAAGAATTTTTGCGAGTTCCTCGTCAAGCGGATTTTTATTTTCTTTCAGATGCTCAGTAAGGATTTTAAAAAAATCTTCGGTCATAAAAAAATTACTCGTGAATCATCACGAGCATCATCTTGAATCTTGTCAGCGGGTGAACAGCGTGAGGAACGTTTGCGGGCATTATAAGCATCTGCCCTTCTTTTACTGTATGGGAAACTCCCGCTATTGGAATTTCAGCCTCGCCTTCAAGACCTATTACGAGAGCGTCAAAAGGTGCTGTATGTTCAGAAAGACCTTCGCCTTTTTCAAAAGCGAACGCAGTGACTGTTCCTGATTTTTTGTTTATAACCATTCGTGAGACTACAGAACCTGCCTGATAATCTGTGAGAGACTTTAGGTCGGTTGTGTTTCCGATGAGTTCTTTTGGGTCGTAATTCATAATTCTAATTCTACCTGCCTAAAGATAAAGGTTTTATTTGTGGTAGATGGAGGTTATTGAGTTTGTCCGATTTCGAAAAAATCCGTTGGATAAGATTTTTCATCGGGATTATTTAGCATTGGGTACATCACGAAAAACCTGAATTTGACAGATGAGTAAAAACAAGGCTAATCTGTTCTTGGATTTATGACGTCATATTTTGATTGAATTTGTCTTGACTAAGTTTTGGGCTTCGCTCCGTTTATCACTCCGCTCAGCGTTGATAGAAATTTATGAGGTTAAGATAGAACCGCAAATCTCACAAGTCTTCGACTTGCTCGGTCTTAGTCGCTTCGCTCCCTCGACTTACACAAATCTCTCGGCAATCGCATTTTTCTTGCGCTCGGTCGCGCCTTCGGCTATCGC
>JAUNXW010000006.1 GCA_030539595.1 Methanocorpusculum sp.
GCTGCACCTGCAACCGCTGCGAGAGCTCCCGCAAGGGCAGTTACTCCAATGCCGATTATAATTTCTTCCATGAAGATTCTCCCTTGAGTTTTTGTTTTTTCAGGATTTACCTGAAACCTAAAGTGTTTCAGCGACACGTTGCTGAAACGAAGGATGCGTCTCAAGTGTTCGTAAACATTTCATAGCTTTACAGCCATAACATGTCGGACGGATTTTATTCCATCCATGCGTTACCACTCTTAAAGAATGGAGTACAAAGTGTGGACATACATATTTTGTGGTTATTCACTATATAAGGTATCCGAAAAATCGTCGGATATAAGTTCGTCAATCGCTTATTTTTAAGTTCTCTCTTAGTGAACTGTCGAAAATTAATAAAACAATTTTTAATTAAATACTTGAAATTTTCATAACGCAACTTTTGTTAAGCAGTGAGCAACAAAATTTGATGATATGAGGGTTCAAAAAACTTAAAATAACCCGTCAATTCAGCATAATGCGCGCTCAGTAAAAAATAGATTGAAATTATTTCGTCAATTAACTGAATGGTTCATCCAAGAATATTGCACTTTGAATCATCCAGAATCATAACGTCGTCAAGAGTCCAGAGCCTTGAATTACGTGCAGTTTTTTCTATTCCTATCTCAGTTTCGAGATTTATATCTATGATATACGCATCAAGTTCGGCAACATGCATTCTGTTTGCGGCAACCGCTCTGTGATGACCGTCAATTAAAATCAGCCTGCCCTTTCTCCTTACAACAATCAGCGGCTCAGCAAGACCTTTTGAAATTTCATAACTTCTGCCGTCAAGTTCATCCATATAAATTTTTGACTGCGTTGGAATCAACTGCTTCACGTTAACCATCCCGCGTGAAAGCTGCGGGTCAATTCCGTAAAGAGTTCTGAGAGTTGTCATATAATCAAAAACTTTCTCAGGCGTCACGCGCTCAATCTGCGAGCGGATAACATCTGCATTTGTAACAATCCCAACAATTGCTCCGTTATCATCGACAACAGGAAGTTTCTGAACGCAGAATCTAAACATCTTGCGGGCAACATCTGTAATCCCATCGTCCGGTTTTGCCTTCAAAAGCAGAGGCTCCATAAGCGTCGCAATAATATCCGCTGCTTTTGCACCTATAATATCTCTTGCCCCGATAATTCCAACAACCCTTCCGTCAAGCATCACAGGAAAACCATCGTGATTGGTTGTCCTGATTAAGTGGATAACATCCTTCACAGTCTTCGACGCCTGAATTGTAATCAGGTCTGTTGACATACACTCGCGGACATATTTTTTTTCCGTTGCGATTAATGACGGATGTGTCGGTTTCACAAGAGAATGTTCACCGCTTTTATCGATTCTGACATCCGCGAGTTTATAGATGTGCATCGAATGCGCAGTTTTCTCAAGACCGAGTTCGATATCGGAATCAAGATAGACAACATACGCATCAAGTTTTTCAAGCCCGAGTTTATGCGCCGCAACCGCTCTGTGATGTCCGTCAACAAGGATTACTCTTTTCCCTGACTTTACCGCAATCACAGGCTCTGCGAGATGTTTTTGGAGTTCATAAGTTCTTCCCTCAAGTTCATCCTGATAAATTACAGACTGTGTGGGCTGAAGATCTTCAACCTTAACCATCTCGCGCTTCAGGTTTGTATCCACCGCATAAAGAGTCCTCAGCGCCTTCATAAAATTGAAAACTTTTTCGGGCGTCACACGCTCTATCTGTGAGCGGATAACATCCATATTTGAGATAATCCCAAGCAGTTTATTGTCGGGAGTTACAACGGGAAGTTTTTGAATTCCCGTCCTGAAAATTCTGCGTGCAACTTCGGTTATGGTTAAATCTGGTCTTGCAGTAATAGGATATCGGCTCATCCTCTGCTCGACTTTCGTATCCGGGTGTTCACCGATAATATCACGCGCCGAAACATAACCGGTTACAATTCCCGATTTCAAAACAGGAAATCCGTCATGATGAGTTGTTTTTATGAGATTAATTACACTCCCAACCGTGTCCGCCGCATTTACGCTGATAACGTCGTGCGTCATATAATCGGATACCTGTTTCTTCTCCATCTGTTATCTTATGTATTCGCGGTAACCCTTGATGAAGTTTGCTTTCAAACATCTATATTGCATAGAGCGACCAATTACTAATATCAATCATGCACTCCATAATCAGAAATTGTCAAAGCGGTGACCTCTCGGTTCTTAAAAAAACCGCTGAGGCAGAACATACTACAGCAGAAAAACTCGCGGGAAATATAATTCAGGGACGGACAATTTTTCTTAAGAATGAAAGCAGACCTTACGTTCCGTGCGCAATAGGCGAGGAAACGTCTGTTAAAATAAATGTAAATGTGGGAACATCAGGGGTTACGTGTAATCCTGATTATGAAATAGAAAAAGCTAAAGCGGCAATCAATAACGGTGCAGATGCGGTTATGGATTTATCCACAGGAGGAAATCTGACAGCAATCAGAAAAGAGATTTTAAAACTCAATATTCCTGTCGGAACTGTTCCGATTTATGAAGCCGTTCGACGTGCCGGAAATGTGGTTGACTTAACCGCAGATATTTTATTTGATACTATACGCGACCAGGCAAAACAGGGCGTTGACTTCATGACACTTCACTGCGGAGTAAATCTGGATGTTTTGGATTCGCTCAAACTTGACCCGCGTGTAATGGGGGTTGTATCACGCGGAGGTTCTTTCCACACAGCGATGATGTTATCAACCGGTGAAGAAAACCCACTCTACAAAGAATATGATTACCTTCTTGAGATTCTTGATGAATATGAGATAACTCTCTCACTCGGCGACGGTATGAGACCTGGAGCATATGTTGATTCTGTAAAACTTGCCAAATCTCAGGAATATCTGAATCTCGGGAAACTTGCAAGACGTGCTCACGAAAAAGGAGTTCAGAGAATGATTGAAGGTCCTGGTCACATGGATTACAATGAGATTGCCTATAATGTCAAAATGATTAAGGAAATCACCGGTTTTGCTCCGCTGTATCTCTTGGGACCTCTTGTAACGGATATTGCCCCGGGTTATGATCACATCACAGGAGCAATAGGCGGTGCAGCAGCAGCATCTGCCGGAGCGGACTTTTTGTGCATGGTTTCACCTTCCGAGCACTTGGCTCTCCCAAATCTTGAAGATATTGTTGAAGGAACACGCACCGCAAAAATTGCCGCTCACGTCGGAGACCTTTGCAGACGCAAAGAAATCGAACTGCCGCGTCAGGAAAAGATGGCTCATGCAAGAAAAGATTTGGACTGGGATGGGCAGTTCAAAACCGCATTGTTTGGGGAGCACGCGAAAAAAATTCATGAAAGAGACGGCGAGTGCGAAACCTGTTCAATGTGCGGAGACCTTTGTGCAATTAAAATTGTTGAGAATGCTCTCGACAAAAAAATTTAATATTTAATTTTTCTGTAAAACGGCTGTCCCTTGCTGTTCTTTTCTTCTTCCTCAAGAATAAGTCTCTTCTCAACCCACTGATTAACTTTTTTCTGAACAATCGGTCTTAAGTAGATTCCAAGGAACGCAATAATCAGTCCCAGAACTGTCAGAATAATAATTGCTATAATTCCGTCGGTTGTTGTAAACGGAAAAGGCTCAAGCGGAGAAATTGAAAGGAAGTAAATCACACCGCCGTAGGCAATCATACCTATTGCCAGAGCAAAGAAAGGGAACACAAAAATTTTAGTGATTCCGCTCTGATTGTTCTGCACATAATCCGCAATCTTACCCGCAGAAGCCACAAGCCCTGCAATAACAAACCAGATTATTGAACCGTAAAGAAACGTCAGCGTGTGATAGATAAATCCCGCATCCCCTGAGTTCGGGAAATTATTAACAATACTCATCAGACCGGCAATAACTCCGGCAATTATTAAAATCGCACAGCCGATGTATGCAATAGCCGAGAAATGTCCTTTCTTAAGCGAGTCGGTAACGCCGTGATAAAACATTCCAAGATAATCATCAAGGTCGAGTCCCTTAATCAAAATAAATATTCCGATGATTCCAACGGCAACAAGAAGTGCATTAATCTGCGGAGCAAGCAGGGCAAGAAGCGCATAAAATATTAATATCAGACCGAGCGGGATTAGGAAACCTTTCGCAATCTTGGGGTCGTTGAATAATTTTTTAACAATATAGAATGTTCCTTCAATATTCGGCAGCTGTTTTATTGTAACTCTGACAACTCCGGAAACTTTCAGATAAGACTGAATTATGGGCAGAACATATTCATCTTCAGCGCCGTCTGAAATCAGAATACATTTGTCGACGCCCGTATCCGCAATAACTTTTTCAAGCAAATCGGCAATTCTTCTGTCGCCTTCAAGCATATTCATGTGGTTGCCCGAAATTACTGCGACCTCAACGTCGTCTCCTTTTCCTTTAAGATCATCGTATGTCTTAATTGCCTGAAAAATAGCGTTTGTATCTGAATCTTCGGGGTCTGCAACTCCAAGTCTTGAAGCCGCCGAAAGACATAATTCTCTTCCGACAACCGGTGTCTCAATACCCGCTTTATATCCTACGTCGTCGTCTCTGTCAACGCTTAAGATAAGAGTGCGTCCCGTCATTAATTAATATCTTTGAGTTAATCGATTATATACCTGTGGGATTATAAAAAAAAGATTTTATATTTAGATAAGTTTTGAGCGCTGCAGTTTAAGCAGGTCTTCTGTTGTGAGTTTTTCTCCGCTCTTGAATGCATTGAAGATTGTCTCTGCTTCCTTTCTTGCGGACTTGTTCTCTTTAACAGCCTTAACTTTCTTCTGTTTGTTGCGGACACCGGTTAATACCTTGTCGTAGTCGCGCAGTGATTTCTGGCATTCAAGGAATGCTTTGTGCTCTGAATCTGCAGCTTCCTGTGCTTCAACAAACTGTTTGTGCTTTGCGTCCGCGCCTTCGCGTGACTTGTCAGCCTTTCTGTAGCACTCAACCATTAAGTCGTGGTGTTTCTGTGCGAGTTCGGCTTTCTCTGTAACTTCTGCGTGAAGTGATGATGCCTGCTTTCTGAAATCGCGTGCTTCAATTAAGCGGCCGCGGATTTCTTTGTTCTGCTCGTGCTCAACTGCCTGATCTTTGAGTTCTGCTCTGAGCTGTTTGATTTTATCAACAATCTCATTCTCTTTTTCTTTAGACATCTGCTCCGTCTGCTGGCGTTCCTCGAGCTGCTCGATCTGACGCTGGATTTCTTTTACAGACGGCTTTTTCTCGTGCGGTGCTGATGATGCTGCGGGTGCTGCAACGACTCCGCTCTCTGCACGCATTGTGTCTACTTCTTCAAAGAGGGCATTTGCCTTGTCGTTTAACTCATTTCTTTTCTCTTTGAGAGACTGGACGTCGTTGTTTGCCTGATCACGGAGTTCTTTGTTTTTCTGTGCATCTTCGACATACTGGCGTGTTGCTGCGTTTAACTCGTTTCTTTCGCGGGCAAACTGACTTGCCTGTGCGTTTAACTCGTTACGCTTTGTTTTATGTTCTTCAGACTCTGCGAGAAGTGTTTTTCTTTTTTCGACAAGATCTTCGGTCAACGTTCTTACCTTTCCTGAATCAGTCGCCTGCGCGGATTTTTGAGATCAGCCGTTTGGCTCTGAGTTTCAAATATTCATGAAATATGACGTAAAACAGTACAATTTTTCAAGTTATTTTGTTCTCAGTTCCTATTCCGGTTAACCATCGTGAGTTTAATCTCTAAATCCGCAGATGTACGACTTTCCTATAATTAATAGTTGTATGTGAACTTAAACATGTCGCAGTGAGACCTCACGCCGACTAAGAAAGTATTCCATATATCACGCCAAATAATACTACACAAACAATGGAAAAAGTAAGATACAGCGATATTAGATTTGTAAAGGGAAAGAGTTCATCAATTCACATTGAAAACGGAAATGTTGAAAACTCAGGCTCATCTTTTTTCGGAAAAGCTTTAGTTAGAGTTCTCGGAGAATACGGCTGGGGATACTATTGTGCCTCAGGACTTGACATGGACAATGAAAAACAGAAGCGCGAGGCAATAGAAAAAGCGGCAAAACTTGCGAAACTTGCTCAAGTCAAAGCAGATGTTGCCGAAGTTCCAAACGGAACACCTCACTCATGGGCTGTGTCTGCAAAGGAACAGGAAAACACACCGCTTGAAGAAAAAGCAGAATCTCTTATGAGAATAGAAAAATCCGCACAGACAGAAAACATAGTCAGCACCTCGGCACGCTACGCAGAAATTTACAACGACGTAATCTTTGAAGACTGCAACGGATACGAAGCGAAATCTTCCATATGCAGAACTTTGTTTACGGTATCATCCGTTGCCGCGAAAAACGGAGACATGCAGATGAACTATGAACAAAAAGCAGTCTGCGGCGCAATGAACCTTGATGATTATATCTCATACGGCGAAAAATGTTCAAAGACCGCTGTAAGTTTACTGAGTGCTAAAGCCTCTCCGGGCGGAAAAATGCATGCAATTCTTAATCCTGAACTTGCGGGTGTTTTTGCTCACGAAGCAGTCGGTCACGCAAGCGAAGGGGACGCTGTAAGAGACGGCGTCTCTGTTCTTGCCGGAAAATTAGGTCAGCAGGTGGGTTCACCGCTTGTAACAATTATTGATGACCCGTCGCTTCATTTTTACGGATACGAGCCGTTTGATGCTGAAGGAATTGCGACAGGAGCAACCGAACTGATTAAGAACGGAGTTGTAAACAAATATATGCACTCGCGGGAAACTCTTGCCGCAGTAGGTCTTGAAACAGGCGACGCCGGACACGCAAGAGCCGAGCCGGGTATGAATCCGCTTGTTCGAATGAGCAACACATACATAAAAGAAGGAGACGCTTCATTTGAAGAACTGCTTGAAGAATGTAAAAACGGAGTTTTGTTAATCGGTTCACGCGGCGGACAGGTTGATCCCGGACGCGGAGTTTTTCAGTTCAACGCAAAGTATGGATACTTAATTGAAAACGGAGAACAGACTCAGATGATTAGAGACGTGTCTCTTTCAGGAGACATTCTCTCTGTTCTCCACAACATTACAATGTGCGGAAAAGAAAGAAAAATGTCTTCGGGTATGTGCGGAAAAGGCCAGTCTGTTCCTGTAGCGGACGGAGCACCCCACATATCATTAAATGACGCAACTGTAGGAGGCAGCGGCAATGATTGAAATTGATGTGGATAAAATAATCTCTGCAGGAGAAAAAATTGCTGACGAAGTGGAAGTTTACGTCATCAAAACAGATGACTTATCGCTTGAACAAAGAGAATCTGCTGTCTCATCCGTCTTCGAACACTCAGGAAACTCTGTTTACATTCGTCTTGTCAAAGATAAAAAAATCGGTGTGTCTTCAACATCTGACATTTCAAGATGGAGCGACTGCATAACTTCAGCCCTCTCGTCTGCGAAATTATCCAAACCGGTTGATGAGTGGAAGGGATTTGCAGAGAAAAAAGCAATTACGAATTTCGAAAACCCGTGCGATGAAAAAATTGTGATGTCGGCAGAACTCGCATCGGAATTTCTTGAAAGAATGAAAGCGGGAGCAGCAGAACACAAAGAAGCAAGACCGGTGAGTGCGGCTGTAACACTTCTTCGCGGAGAATCACTTCTTGCAAATTCAAACGGTGTTTACCTCTCAAGAAAAGTTTCTTCAATCTCGCTTGGAATGGATGCCATCTGCGAAAATTCCACAGGCTATGAATATGATTCCTCGCCGTTTTTATCAAGGGTTAATCCTGAAAAAATCGGTGAACAGACAACATTCTGGGCAAGCGCTTCTAAAAACTGCAAGCCAATAGAATCCAAAAAATACGATGTCGTGTTTTCAGAAGATGTTGTTGAGTCGCTCATCTTCGGATTATTTTCAGACGCTGTAAGCGGTAAAAATGTTTTACACGGCAAATCAATTTACGCAAATAAACTTGGAGAATCGGTCTGCGCCGAAAATGTTTCATTCACAGACGTTCCAAGCGACCGTGAAGGTAATTCGTGGAGAGCTTTTGACTGTGAAGGATACCCTGCCGGAAATGTTGAGATTGTTAAAAACGGAGTGCTGAACTCATTTTTATATGACGCAAAAACAGCCGCAGACGCAAAAACAGAAACAACAGCTTCGGCTCAGAAAAATTCCGACGGCTCAACTTACATAGCACCTCACAATTTAAGAGTCTCAGCGCCGAGAGAAGAAGTTCTCAACCGTCCGTGTCTTTTCGTAAAAGAAGTAATCGGAGCGCACACAGCAAATCCGCTGACGGGCGAGTTCTCGGTTGAAGTCGCAAATGCATTCCTTTGCGAAAATGGGCTGTTTACAACCCCGGTAAAGAAGGCAATGCTTTCCGCAAACGTATTTGACATCCTGCAAAACGGTTTCACAATTTCTGCAAAGACAAAAACCTTTGACGGTGCTGTTGCTCCGAAAATGAGAATTTCAAACATGCAGGTAATCTGAAAAGTGCAAAGTATTATCAATATATGAAGTATATAATAGTCATAAGGTTTGATAAATGGCTGACGATGTATTAAATCGAGTAGGTGATGCGCGTGTTCCCACATTCGTCACATCTCTTGACAAAGTTATTGGCGGAGGACTGGTTCTCGGTTCAACAGTACTGGTTTTGTCCGAACTCGGTGCGGGCGGAAAAGAATTTCTGCAGACGTCAATGGTCAACTATTATCAGGCAATGATTGGAAGGTATGAGCACGACAAATCCATAATTCCGCCCGAAAGAGTATATTATGTATCACAGAAACACAGTACGGAGGTTTTTTACAAACAGCTTGCCATGCAGTTTGACTACATGGATTATTCAGATTTTACGGAAAAGGTCTTTCAGCAGTATGTCAAACACATAGATTTGGGGGAGAGATTCTTTGCCAGAACGACCGTGCCTCACACTTGGTACACACATAAATCCGTTGCGGATTATTTTATGCATGTTCCCGAGTCCGATGAGTATGCCGGTTTTGCCTCTCTTGCCTCTCTTGTGGATATCACTCCTCCAAACTCTCTTGTTCTTCTCGATTCCATTACGCCTTATCTTCCGTATTATGCGGATGAAACCGACTGGAAAAATTTCGTTTCTTTAATGTACGGACTTTCAAGAGCCGCGAAAGAGAAAGGAACAACTTATGTTATACTTATGACGCAGGGAATTCTTCCAAGAAACAGGGAGATAGAAGTTTCAGGTGCGCTTGACGCAGTGTTTCGTCTTCAGTGGCAGAAAAGTGATGTGGCAATGACCAGACAGCGCCAGATGTATATTGAAAAATACGACGGAGTTCTCCCAACACTTTCGGCAAGAGATATTGCAACATACAACGTTACAATTTCTCCGGGTTTGGGTTTTGAAATATCGAACTTAAGGAGGGTAACGTAAATGGCAGATGCAGAAAGAGTTCCAACAGGTGTCCCCGGTCTCGATGAAATGATTGGCGGAGGACTTGCAAAAAATCAACTCAGTGCGGTTATTGGTCAGGTTGGAACAGGAAGAACAATGTTCACTTTCCAGTTCCTTCACGAAGGACTTATCCGCGGAGAGAAATGTATTTTCATAAGTCTTTATGAATCCACAGATTATCTTGCAGCAAAATTCGTAAAAAGATTCCCGGATTCAGCGGATAAAATCGACAAGGATATGTTCTTTGTTAGAATTATGCCTGAGAACCTTCTCATCTTCTCTGATGAAATCGGCGGAAACATTACAGATATGTTCCAAGAGCTTGGAGTAAACAGAGTGGTTGTTGATCCGTTCTCAATGTTTGAGGATATGATTATCTCACGTGACGGTTTCCGTGCGAGTGATATGCACAGAGTTTATTCTTCTTTCAGAACATCGAACGCAACAACTCTGCTTGTTACTCAGTCGTCTTTGTCCGACCCTCTTCAGAGTAAATACGGATATGCGGAAGTGTTTGCGGATAACGTGGCTTGTCTGTTCAGATATTTCCCCGACAACAATTACATGAAGCCGTATAAACTGATTTTCCTGATTCTGAAACTGTCGGGTAAAATAGAAAAGACGGCAAGGTATGTGAAATATACAAACAGCGGTCTGTTTACACTTGTCGATTCGTTCGAACACACAAAGCAGTCGAATATTGAAAACGCTAAAACCGAATAAATATGGTTGCAGACTATAACGATAATTACAATCACGGTCCTGAGGTTGAATACACTGAACGAAAACGGCGCAAGTCAAAAAGGCAGCAGAGAAAATTAATTATTATTATAATTATTTTAGCGATTCTCGCTGCGGCTTTTGCTATAGGGATTTTTTCGCTTATGCCTCATGGGTCAGAAGAGAAGGAAAATCTTTCGTGGTATTACCAGATGCAGCAGGAGGCTATTAATAAACAGCAGCAGGCTGCTTCAACCGAGTCAAGAGTTTATGATTTATCAAATTCGTCGGCTGAGATGACTCCTGTGATTACAAGACTGAACAACAGGTCTGTTACTATGTTTTATGACAATAATATTTCGTTCAGTTACAGCCCTTCATTTTCAAATTCGTATTATCTGAAATTGTCAAACATTAATCCGAGTACAAAAATTGCTCTTGAGTATTATGTTCCGGATATTTCTTTTAACAGGTCGGTCTTGGACGAATATATTACAAAAAAAGCAGATGACGGGGTTTACATAAAAGTCGGTGAAATATACAGAGAGATTGAATCTGTTTATCCTGACCCGCAGGCAATGATGAAGATAATTATTACCGATGAAAACGGTTCTGAGATACTCACAGACGGATATAATGTAGGTTCAGACAGCAGTAAGAAGCAGACTATTTTACTTTATTCGGGCGGGAATTTCAATATTGAACTTAAAGGAAGCAAGATAGATTTGAATCTGAAAATCTATCAGTCGGTAATTTAATCAATTTATTTTTGATGTCGACCTTATTTTTGTTAATCACCCAAACGGCAGATACTAACGTGCCGGCAAAAAAATCAGCCCTTACGGATATTACAATTGAAAAATTTTCACATTGAACAAATTCAAAATGTCATAGTCAGATTGAACGAAAAAACAATCTCTGCTGACTTACCCATCCGGAAAATATCTATTCAATAAAAACTTCAGGTGAGACAAAGTTTTCTTGGAGATTTTTTAATGTCGGATACTTCACGAAAATCACGAAAGACTGCACGTCAAATGTACTGCATCGAAAAGATTTAGTTCATCTTTTTTAATTGATAAAGTTTTTTGCTCTCACTGGGACTGATAAGAAAAAGAAGAGCGTAACTCCTGTTCAATAAAATCTTTGAAGAAATAAAAAAAAGATTTACTCCCTTCTGAGAAGGGCAACTGCTCCAATAGCTCCGATAAGACCGAATACTGCAAGTCCTATGGGTGACTGTGTAGGAACAGTGGGTACTGCTGTTGTAGGTGCAGGGTTTTGTGATGGGAATGTATATGATACAGTCTGCCCTGATGCAGGTGAAGTAATTGTCATTGACTGGTAATTCCAGCCGGGTGCTGTAAGTTCTGCTGTTTTAAGGGGTGTTCCCATTGCATAAACAATAAACTCAACAAATCCGTTTCCATCTGTGTAACCAACGTATGCTTCGTTGCCTGAGATGTCTTTAAGAACAATTTTTGCGCCGATAATGTTTGATCTGATGTCAACAAATCCGCGGTCTCCGCCAGTATATTCAGGTTCAAGTGAAACGGTCACATATTCTGTTTTGCCCGGTGCCGGGTTATCAACAGATGCTCCGCCAGGAATATATCCATCTGCTGTGACGTAAACTCTGTCAACAGGGGTTACAGTTGTACCAACAATAAATTCTGCCTGACCATTTACAATAGTCTCTGTGCCGTAGACTGCATTGTTAATGTTGATTAAAGATACTGTTGCTCCCTCAACATCACAGTTTACACGAATAAACCCTCTGTCACCGCCAATCATTTCTTCTGCGGAAACAGCGCTGACGAATAACGCCGCAACGATTAAGGCAATTAATACGTATGCAATTTTTTTCATTAAATCACTCTCTCTTTTTTCAGAAACACGTTTCTGTTATAATATAGAATGATTTGCATAATATCTATACTTTTTGCTGAACGCTCTCTTATAGCCCATACGATTATTGTAACGTCTCCGAACATAGCAAAGTATATATTTGTTAGTCAACTAACAAATTTACAACAATGAATTACGAAAAACACATCCCTCCCGAAATTGCCAAGGTCTCCAATCTGATAAAACGGAAAGCCGCATCATTTTTTCCCAATGAAAACTTCCCCACTCTCTCGCAGGGAAAAATAATGCACTACCTTGTTCACAACAGAGACCGTGATGTTTACCAAAAAGATATAGAAGAAATATTTTTTCTGCGAAGGTCAACAGCAACGGGAATACTTCAGTTGATGGAAGAAAACGGACTGATTATTCGCGAAAGAGTAAAAAATGACACAAGGCTCAAAAAAATAACTCTCACGGAAAAAGCTCTTGAATATGACGGCAGGATAAGCTCCGCAATGTCTGAACTTGAAAAATTAGCGATTCGTGGAATATCCGATGAAGACCTTAAAACATTCTACCGCGTCATTGACAAGATAAAGGAGAACCTCTCATAATGTCATCCGCAGTCTATCATATTAAAAAACTCGCAGGAGAAATAGGAGAATATAAAAAACCGGCAATTCTCACACCGATATTCGTAGTTCTTGAAGTCATCATGGAAATCCTTGTGCCTTTTCTGATGGCATACTTAATTGATAACGGAATTGACAAAGGCGACATGAACACAGTCATAATTCTCGGCGCGGTTCTGATTACATGCACACTGCTTTCACTCCTCTTTGGAATACTCGCAGGAAAATTCTCGGCAGACGCTTCTGCGGGCTTTGCAAAAAATCTTCGCCACTCTGTGTTTTACAATATCCAGAACTTTTCATTCTCCAACATAGATAAATTCTCAACCTCGTCTCTCATCACAAGGCTAACAACCGACGTTACAAATGTTCAGAACGCATTTATGATGGTAATTCGAATTGCAATTCGCGCACCGGTTATGATGATTCTTGCTTTTGTAATGGTGCTTATCATAAACGGCTCGCTTTCAATAATATTCCTGTGTCTTCTCCCGCTTCTTGCACTCTGCATGTATCTGATAATTACCAAAGCTCACCCGATATTTGAAAGAATTTTCAAAACCTACGACAAGCTCAACAAAGTTGTTCAAGAAAACATTCGCGGAATAAGAGTGGTAAAATCCTTCGTGCGCGAGTCATACGAAAAGAAAAAATTCAACGCAGTCTCAAAAGAGATTTACAAAGACTTCTCCAAGGCTGAAAAACTTCTCGCATTAATAAGTCCCACGATGCAGTTTTTCATGTATCTTGCTATGCTTCTGGTTTCGTGGTTCGGCGCGAACCTCATCGTCTCGGATTTGTTCACTAAAGGAGAACTCATCAGTGTAATTTCTTATGCAATGCAGATTTTAATGAGCCTGATGATGCTTGCGATGGTTTTTGTGATGATTACAATGGCAAGAGCAAGTGCACGAAGAATCGTCGAGGTGCTTGACGAAGAAACTGAACTTACAAATCCCGAAAATCCCGTGACAACTGTCAAAGACGGTTCGGTTTCTTTCAAGGATGTAAGTTTCTCTTACTCAAAAGATTCAATGCGCTGCGCGCTTGAAAATATAAATCTTGAAATTAAGTCAGGGGAAATGATTGGAATTATTGGGGGGACAGGCAGTTCAAAAACAAGTCTGGTTCAGCTTATACCGAGACTTTACGATGTATTGAGCGGCAGCGTTTCCGTCGGCGGTGTTGATGTAAGAGACTACGATATGAAAGCTCTCCGCGATGAAGTCTCGGTAGTTCTTCAAAAAAATGTTTTGTTCTCTGGAACAATCAAAGAAAATCTCCGCTGGGGAAATGCGAACGCAACCGATGAGGAAATTGTCCGCGTTTCAAAACTTGCACACGCCGATGAATTTATTCAGACTTTCCCTGACAAATACGATACAAAAGTTGAGCAGGGGGGAACAAATGTTTCCGGCGGTCAGAAGCAGAGATTATGTATTGCACGCGCTCTGCTGAAAAAACCAAAAATTTTGATTCTGGATGATTCAACGAGTGCGGTTGATACCAAAACCGATGCGGATATTCGCAAATCTCTTCGTGAAGAAATACCGAACACAACAAAAATCATAATCGCACAGAGAATATCTTCCATCGAAGGCGCGGACAAAATTATTGTCCTCGACGGCGGTAAAATCAGCGCTCTCGGAACTCATGAAGAACTGCTTAAGGCGAGTGAGATTTACCGCGAGGTTTATACTTCGCAGACAAGGGGGGCTGAATAATGGCAGGTATGAGACACGGTGGTAAAGGGTTTAAAGGCGGAGCAAAACCCAAACACGCCGGCAAGACGATAAAAAGAATTCTGTCTTATATGACAGGTCCTTACAAGGCAATTCTTGTCGCGGTCTTTATCTGTATTATCCTAAGCTCAGTAACGGGCGTAATCGGCTCAATGTTTATTGAGGTCTTAATAGATGATTATGTTGTACCGTTGGTGGGCTCGATAAATCCGGATTTCAGCGGGCTTGTCAAAGCAATTCTCGTGATGGCGGGAATTTATCTAATGGGAGTTCTTGCGACATTCATATACACCCGCGTAATTGTAACCGTAGCAGAAGGTGTTTTGAGAAATGTCCGTAACGAAATGTTTTCAAAAATGCAGGGCTTGCCGATAAAATATTTCGACACTCACAAGTTCGGCGACACGATGAGCCGCTATACAAACGATACGGACACTCTTCGTCAGATGATTTCGCAAAGTGTTCCCCAGATGTTTTCGTCGGTGATAACTATTGTCGCTGTGTTTTCCGCAATGCTTTACACAAGTTTCTATCTAACGTTAATTGTTATTGCTATGATTGTTCTGATGTTTTACGTCACTAAAATTGTCGGAGGAAAGAGCGCTAAGTATTTCATTGCACAGCAGAAATCACTTGGAAGCCTTGACGGATACATCGAGGAGATGATTAACGGTCAGAAGGTAATCAAAGTTTTCTGTCACGAGGAAAAAGCCAAAGCGGGATTTGATAAGGCAAACGATGAACTCTGCGGAAACGCAACGAAGGCGAACACTTTCGCAAACATATTTATGCCGATTATGGCAAACATAGGAAATATCCAGTTCGTTTTGATTGCAATTGCGGGAGGCGCTCTTGCAATTTTCAACATAGGCGGTCTTACACTCGGAGCAATTGCTGCGTTCCTCAATCTTTCAAAGAGTTTTTCAATGCCTGTGAGCCAAGTCTCTCAGCAGATTAACTCAGTGATTATGGCGCTTGCGGGTGCTGAAAGAATCTTTGAGCTGATGGATGAACTTCCGGAAAATGATGACGGCTGTGTAACTTTGGTTCATGCAAAAGATGAGAACGGAACGCTTTCTGAATCTGACACCTATACAGGCGTATTCGCATGGAAAAAATCAACAACGGAAGACATCAGTTATACAAAACTTACAGGGGATGTCTGGTTTGATAATGTTGATTTCTCTTACGTTGAAGGTCACGAAGTTCTTCATGACATTTCGCTTTACGCAAAGCCCGGACAAAAAGTTGCTCTTGTGGGTGCGACCGGTGCGGGCAAAACCACAATAACAAATCTCATCAATCGTTTCTATGATATATCGGACGGAAAAATATTCTATGACGGCATTGACATCAAAGAAATCAGAAAAAGCGACCTGCGCCATTCGCTTGGGGTTGTTTTGCAGGATGTAAATTTGTTCTCGGGCACTATCAGAGAAAACATCAGATACGGAAAACTTGACGCGACCGATGATGAAATTGTTGAGGCCGCAAAACTTGCGAACGCAGATGACTTTATTTCGCGTCTGCCCGAAGGCTACGATACTGTAATTGACGGAAACGGTGAGAGTCTTTCGCAGGGGCAGCGTCAGCTGCTTTCCATTGCAAGAGCGGCTGTTGCAAATCCGCCTGTGATGATTCTTGATGAGGCGACTTCTTCAATAGATACAAGAACAGAGGCTCTCGTTCAAAAGGGAATGGATTCTCTTATGAAGGGCAGAACTGTATTCGTGATTGCACACAGACTTTCAACAGTTAAAAATTCGGACGCAATTATGGTGATGGATAACGGAAGAATAATTGAGAGGGGAAGCCATGAGAAACTTATAGAAAAGCGCGGAAGATATTATCAGTTATATACGGGAGCGTTTGAGCTGGAGTAATTTATTATTTTTTTATAATTATAGATAGTTCTGGTAAAGATTTTTTAGTGTTGGGTACATCATCTGCCAATTGTTATCTTAAATAGGAGTTACGCGGTGTTTTTTAGACTAAGTTTTCAGCTTCAGTATCTACACACTGTAGCAGAAACTTAGTCTAAATCTTGTCCAACGGATTCTCATAACGATGGAACAAACTCACAAAGCGTAACCGCGTAAGTCCTACTTAAAATTGATTTGTATAACTGAATCTACAGATTAAAATAAAAAAAATTGAAATCCTGTTTATTTTGTCTTGGACAGGATTTCCATAATGATTTTACCGTAAGCAGGTCTTGTTATTATCACACCTATTAGCACACCGAGGATGCTGATGATTGCAAATCCTTTGAGTGTGGATAAATCCATGATTACCAACGGGACAAGCGCAATTACAACGGTTGCAGCAGAGGTCATAATAATTACAAGCGCACGCTTCAGTCTCTTCATATACAAAGCCTGCGACGGCACAATTCCTTCATGAATCACCTCGTCGGTAATAATAACCAGTTGGTCAATACCGGTACCAAGCACAGCTATCAACGCGGCAATTGAAGCAATATCAAGCTGCTGAATAAACACAGCAATACCGAGAAGAATAATTATTTCCGCAATGTTTGTTGCAATCATCGGCAGAACAATTTTGGCAACTCTGTATCTGAAGTAAATTGCAACTGCCACCGCCGCAAGAGCTGCAAGCCCTGCAATAATACAAACCATCTTGAAGTAATCTCCAAGTGCTGCCGAAGTTGAACCCGAACCTGCAATCTGAACCTGAACCGGCAGAGCGCCCGCTCTTAAGTGGACTTCAAGTTCCTGAGCTCTCTGTTTTGCGTCATCGCCAGTGCCCGTGGATGCTGACAGACTGTAGACAGGTGTCTTTGTAATTGAAGCCGCGAGTTCTGCCGAAAGAGGCGCTGAGTAAACCAGTTCTCCATCAAGATACATCTGGAGCTCATGAGCGTTCGGATTTGTGGTTGCACCGTATTTTATACATGCATCGCGAAGTGCGTTTGCCCCTTCATCATTCAGAGTAAATCCTACCCCCCATGAGCCGTGCATATCTTTGGACGGTGTCTGAACTGCTACAACAGAATCTCCGAAGAGAACATGCTCAGTGTTGTTGCCTTCGGTAACTATGCGGATTTCAAACAGACCCTGTGAACCAACAATCTCCTGAGCAGTGTTCATATCAACGCCCGCCATTTCAACGCGCACATATTGGGCTACGCCGTTAAGGTTTGTAAGGACGTTTACTTTGACATCGTTTGTTCCAAGACTGTTAACCTTTGACTCTAAGATACGCTTAACAGAGTCTGCGGTTTCGCTTCCGACACCTGCTTCGGCTGAAACAAATGCTGCACCTGCGGCTTCAACAGCGGATTTAAGTTCTTCTTCAGAGACTTTTTTCTGGACCTCAATCTGATTCTTGCTTATGACGTTTACGGTGCAGTCAAGAGTTTTACCGACAGATGTTGCTACGTCGTATATATTTGTGAAATCATCAACTGTAACAACTTCCGAGAGGAACTCAAGCTGAATCCATGAACCTCCTTCAAGGTCAAGACCAAACTGAAGATTTGTCAGGGAATCTCCTCTGTCGCCGACAGGAACAAATATTGCGCAAAGCGAGAGAATCACGAGCACTGCAACGACAATTACACGCGGGTCGCGGATAACCGCATGCCAGCCGGTGTATTCTTTCTTTTCGCGTTTCGGTGCTGAGTTGTATGGTTTTTTACTCATTGCTTTGCCCCCTTGGATTTCTTTTTAGGCTGCTGATTCTGTTTCGTAGCTGGAGTCTGCTGAGGCGGCTGTTTTTTATTTTTGTTTCCTTCGTGTCCTTCAAGATAAATTTTAAGAACACCTGCATTGAAAAGCCATGTGAAGATGATATCAGATATCAGACCGAAGATTAATACAGCCGCTATTGTGTAAAGTGTTGGTACCTGACCGATTAACGCCACAACAAACATTGCAATTATCGCGCAAAGTGTTGTGGTGGTCATAATAATTCCTGTTCTGAACGCGCCGGCAACTCTGTCTTCAAGTTTTCCGTGACGCTTGAGTGTTTTTGTTGTCAGTAAAATGTTACTGTCAACAGAATATCCGATGAGCATCAGCAAAGCTGCTGTTGTCGCAAGAGATAATTCAATTCCGAAGATGTTCATACATGCTGCGGTTATTGTGATGTCTGCGATTGCCGCACAGACCACAGTTACGGCAGGGATTACTTTTCTGAATGCGATTAAGACAACAACCGCCATTCCGATAAATGCAAACAGCAGTGCAATTAGTGCCTGCGACTGAAGTGTTGAACCGAAGTTAGCACCTATCTGGTCTATGTTTGCGTCAGGATAACGTGCGTTTGTATGCTCGTTGAACTTCATCATTTCTTCGTTAGACATAGGTCCGAATTTGATGTAGTAACTTCCCGAACCTATACCTTCATCAATGGATTTGATGTCGTATCCTGCGTAGTAGGCAGTGATTTCTTCTTTTGTGTCTGTTGTATGAATTGTCACCGCAGTTCCTCCGGCAAAATCAATTCCCGGGGAGGCGGGCATACCTGTTGTTATAAAACTGACAAGAACAATTACAAGAGCAATCGCAAACAGTGCTGCAGGTATCAGCATCATATGTTTGGGATTGTATTTGTTGATGTCATATTTTGGAATGTTCATGCTGAATTAATATTGATGTTCATAGAATAAATACAAATGCAGATTGAATTTATAATACGAGAAAAAAAAGTAAATCGGCGTCATAAACCCCGGGCGGAAAAAGTTCCGCCCGAAGCATCCAAAAAGAAATGGTTATCAGTTAAACAGGATTATTCCGGCTTGCTGATAAGTGTGACCTTTGAGACAATCTCACCGGTCTTCTTGTGCGGCTTGCGGATTACACCGTCGCATCCTTTCTCAAGCTCACGTGCCTGATCGCAGAGGTTTGCTGCTGCACGCATTACTTCGTGTGCGGATGTTACGATTGGGATGTAGTCTGTCCACTCTTTGGTCATGAAACAGCCTTTAACGTTGATTCCTGCAACGGACTGTGCCATTTCGTATGCTGCGCGTGCTTTTGCATGTGCGTACGGGTTGGTGAATTCGCCTTTTGTTGCGTTGTCAGAGTTAACGACCATCTTCGGAAGAACGAGGTCTGCACCTTTCTTTCCTGCTTTAACCTGGTCAATGACTTTGTCAAGTTCTGTCTGGAGCTTGCGGAATGCGCCTGTGGTTGCGAGAACTTTAATCAGGTTTCCGTTGTAGTCTGCCATCTCAATTGGATCAAGGAATTCACGGCGTGCACCGATCATTGCATCTGCCTTCATGATGATATATCCGAAGCCTGATGCTTTGAGTGCTTCCCATCCTTCCTTCTTGGTTGTTACATCATCGGTAATAACAATTACTGGGATGCCTGCTGCTTTAAGGTCTTCACGTGCTGAAACCGGACCTTCAAGAACTCCGTTCGGGGAAACAACAATTGCGAAGTCCGGCTGCCATGCTTTCAGGTTTGAAACTACACGGTCAACGTCTTCCTTCTGAAGTTTTGTTCCAGAGGTTGCCATGAAGGTCATCATATCTTCACGGTCTGCACGCTCATCTAAAAGAAGCTCTGCCATAACACCTGATGCGATGTTACCGAGCTTTGCAACTCCTACCTTTACTACCATATTTGATACACCTCTCATTTACAAATGAGAACATCAATTTATCGTCGAGAATCAATATAAGGTTTGTGAATCGTTATGTCGCAGATTTTAAAAACAAATGATTATAGTCGGATTTACAAATCAAGTTGTAATTGAGACCGAATTCACGCGAAAATATTGAGGCGGCAAAAATTTATCTCAAAGATACGACCTTATTTCACGATTGATGATTTTTGAAGGACGGGTTTTCAACAAAATTTCTTGCGCGGCGCATATTTTTAATTGACATTAAACCAATTCATTTATACTGATTTACGTTCAATAAATATTAATGAAAGATACATTACTGACGGACAGGCAGAAAGAAATTATAAGATATCGCAAGCAGGGCATGACTCAGCAGCAGATTGCAGATATTTTAGGTACATCCAAAGCAAATATCTGCACAATAGAGAAATCAGCTAACGAAAATATAAGAAGAGCCAAAGAGACGCTTGAATTTATTTACACACTCGACGCAACCGAGCTTTGTACACTTCCGAAAGGAACCGATTTGATGAACGCGCCGAAACTGATTTACGTTGCAGCCGCACCCGTAAACATAAAAATCCGTTATGACACTCTCGCATTAATTAACCGCATATCATCTGCAATCCCCGAAAAAATCAAGGGAAGATATGTCAAGGAAGACATCTGCGTCTATCTCAACAACGACGGAGATTTGTATTTCAGTTGAACATGTCCTTATACAATAAAATATAAAAATAATTTTATGAAAAAGATCTGGCCGCTTGAATTACCCGAACCTTCTGTGAGGACTGTAAGCGATATGGAAAATGTATTCGCAGTCCGCCCATCAAATAAAAATCCCGAAACACCTCTATACTATATGTACCGTGATTTATACAGAAGTCACGGAGACCACGCGTGGTTAGAGCGCCATCACTTAAGATACGATATAACAAAAATCCCTTCGGGAATTATAAACGGCGAATATACAAAAACCAAAGGTCACTATCACCCGTGCAACAAAAACGGAATGCCTTTTCCAGAAGTTTATGAAGTCCTGTCCGGTTTTGCTTATTATCTTCTTCAAAAAAGAGACCACACCGACGTAATATTAGTTCCTGCGCATGAAGGAAACGTTGTTTTGATTCCGCCAGGATACGGTCACGTTACAATAAACCCTGCAAAAGAAGATTTGATAATGGCAAACCTTGTCTCAACCGATTTCGCAAGCGAATACGGCGAAATTAACGAAATGCACGGCGCGGCTTATTATTATATGAAGAAAGAGGGCTGGGTGGCAAACGAGCATTACGGTAAAGCAATTCCAATGCATGTTCTTCTTCCTTCATCGCTTCCGGAACTTGGTTTAATCGACGGAAGAAGTCTTTATGACATGGTTGGAACAACAGATACTCTGGATGTAATGAACAGACCCGAAGACTTTATGGATGTAATCGGTGAGTTCTGCGCCGACAAAAAAAGATTTTAAAAACGGGCTTAAAGCTCGTTGTTTTCTGTTTGTTCTTCCTGCTTGAGTTCTACGTTTGAGATATCAAACTGGCGAAGTGCGAGTTTCTTTGCTTTGATAATGTTTTTGCCTTCTTTTCCGATTGCAAGACCTCTGTCTTCTGTTGCGACATCGATGTATGCAATTTCGGATTTTGTTTCTTCGTCGATTTCAAACTCAACAGTCTGAACGTGAACGGGTAAGAAGCAGTTTCTGATAAACTGAACTTTGTCTGCGTTGTATTCAACGGCTTCAACTTTTTTGCCGAAGGCATCGGATGCCTTTTTGATGCTTGCACCCTTCTTTCCGATTGCAAGTCCCATCTCTCCCGGGTTGATTACAAAGAGGATGCGACCGAACTTGTCGTCAACGACACAGTCGCGTGCACCTGCACCTGTAAGATTTTCAAACTGGGCAATCATACGCATTGCATCTTCGGAAATTGTAATTTCAGTCATATTTATTCACTCTTTAATGCAAGGATGTCGGATTCGCCTGCGTTTACAATCGCAAGAACGCTGACCATGTGATCTCTACCGCATTCTTTGCCGAGCTGACGTGAGCTGCCTGCAAATTCATAGACCGATAAGTTTTCTGCTTTGCCTAAAATTTCGCGGACTTTTGCAGGTGCATTCTTTGCAACGATTACAAGCTGTGCTTTGTTTTCTGCTAATATTTTTTCGACTGCGTTCTGACCGAGGATAACCTCTCCGGTCTTTAATGCTCTTCTTAATGATAAGTTGAAATCCATTTTAGATTCACCGTTTTGAGGATTTTACTGCACTCCAAACGCGACTCAAGGGCGGTGACCCAAAAGATATTTACGCGTTTATCCCGCAGCCGGTTTTTACTCAAAGCAAAACCGTTTCAGTTTGCCTGATTCTATCAGGAAACTCTATACATATTGTTGTCGATTTATAATTAATGTTGTGTAGGTAATTTATCTTTGTTGTGAGTTTGTCCAATCGTGAAAAATCCGTTGGACAAGATTTAGTCTAAGTTTTCTGTTTTTTCGTGTGGCTTTCGTGGTGTAACAAAAAGCGCCCAAAGACCAACAAATCACAATTTCAAATTAATTTAAATCTCAGATTACACTATTGGACAGGCTCGTTAGAAAGAACCACATACACAATTCAGATTATAATTTATAAAGACTTTAAAAAAAGGAAATTTATTTAGAAGCGTCTGCTGTCTCTTGGCGGTCTGTGCTTGTCAAGGCACTCGCGGCAGTAAACCGGTCTTCCTTCTGTTGGCTGGAACGGAACTTCGCACTCCTTTCCGCAATCTGAGCAAACTGCCTTGAACATTTCACGTGGTTCATTGCTTGGTCGGCGCTGTCCGCCGAAATTATTTCTTCTGTCCATTTTGGATTTTTCCTAAGCAAATTATTAGACTTATAAAAAACAGATATGGGCGCGTTGCCGTAAATTTATTTTTCACTTGAGAATAACTGCACTTAATTATATGGTGTCCATGGATAAATAGTTGTGCGAGGGTCGAGAGTGTTTTAGGAGAGTTTGTCCAATCGTGAAAAAATCCGTTGGAGAAGATTTAAGTTTTCTGTTGCGCTTTGAACTCACATCGTTACACCACGAAAACCACACGAAAAAAACGCGAAAATCACGAAAAGAGAAACGTTCAGTTAGTTTTAGTTTACATAGCAATACACGAAATCTAA